>NZ_JAQMSE010000199.1:0-21124 GCF_028330045.1 Aphanizomenon sp. CS-733/32 | reverse complement strand
GAAGAATAAGAAAGTGTTCGTTTCCTCCATGTTCCCTTCCTTCGTGCTACGCACATTAGTCAGGGAACTGTCGTCAACTCACGCGCCATTCATCCCACGCTCCTAAGAGTGAGACGTGGGGCTTCTGTCGGTTAAGCTAAGTAGGTGAACCGAAAAATTTAAAGGTATGTGAAGAAAAGTAAAATCGCCCAAAACTTTCTTCCTGTTCTCAGTTAAGAGTTCCCTTGCCCCAACGACAATTTTTAACGCCAACCTACTTACTAGCGAGGCTGAACCTTCAACCCCCGACGTTCTAAGATTTGCCGTATCTGGGGACTGGGTGTGTAATTATAACCATAGCTAGAACGCTCTGAGTCATCCATAACTTGAGGTGTGAGTAAGACAATTACCTCTCTGCGCTCATTAGTTCTATTGGTTTTTCTGAACAGCGCACCTAGCAGGGGAATATCACCCAAAATAGGCAGTTTAGAAACAGTTGTCCGGTCTTGATCCTGGATAATACCTGAGAGAATAAGTGTTTGACCGTCTCGTAAGCGAATTGTACCGGAAGTAATGGCGCGAGTAGAAACTAAAATGATTTGGCCATTACCTGTGTCTGCCGTACCAGCAGGAGATTTAACCTGCGGAGCAACTTGTAAAGACACAAAACCATTATCATCAATTCTTTCTACTACTACAGCAAGTTTAAGCCCTATAGGTTCTTTTGTTATCTTTCTATCTTCTCTAGAGCCTCCGGGAGTGTCAGTTACAGTTCTTGTTATATCTCCTATAACGTCCTGCGTTAGTTGTACATCAGCAGTTTGGCCTTCTTGGACAATTAGGGTTGGGTCGGTCAAAATCTTGGCATTGCCACTTTGTACTTGTGCTGTCAAACTAGCCAGAAACTTTTTAGGGAACTGGTATAAAGTGGGCAAACTGTAAGTATATTTAGGGGGAGTTTCAGCAGTTCCTTCAGTAAATTCTGTCAACCCTGGTTGTGTTGGATTAGAGTTTATCCCCGCACTAGGTAGTCCTGTCGTTGGATTTGTTTGGTTGAGAAAAATATTTGCACTACTCAGTGGATTAGTAGCAGTAGGAGTCCCAGCAATAATATTTGACACATCAGCGGCACTAGCAGGCTTAGAACCACCGAAATTGAAACTTGCTGCACCACCATCATTTGTAAAGAAGTTATTACCGACCCCAAAAGAAAAACTGGTGTTGTAACCTTGGGTTCCGGCAAGGTTAACATCAATTATTTTGACATTAATTACCACTTGACGACGGCGTAGATCAAGGGGAACTATTTGAGACATTGCCATTTCAACTAACTTAGGAGTTCCAATCAACGTAAGAGTATTAGTTCTTTCGTCCCCTGATACTTGTAAACCTCTGAGTAAAGGAATTGAGTCAATAAATTTAATCCGTTGAGCGACAAGACCAGTATCTGTCGCAGACTCTGATTTCTTTCCTTCTTCTTTACCAATTACCTCTGTAGTGACCCTAGTTATCTTAGGTTCAGCACTAACAGCACTTTCCGCACCTAAATTAACTAAAATCCTTAAAACTTCTTTTACCTTTGCTTGGTTAAGTCTTAAGTTACGCATAACGATATCACGAGTAGTATTAGGCAATTTAGTTCCCACAAAAATAGTGCGCCCACTGCGATTAGCCTCTAAACCACTTAGACGCAGGACATAATTAAATACATCTTGTACAGGTTCATTCTCTATATCTATGGATATTTTCTCGTATGTAATTGGTTTGTCAGTGTCACCAGTGTTTTGAGTTGATGTGCTAGTTGTCTTATCATCTCCTCCCTGTCCAACATAAGCCAAATTCAGCCCCGCAGCCCGCGCTAACAGTGATAAAACTTCTCTCACGGGTGCATCACGTAATACCAACCGGGGAACTCGTTCTTGAGTACCTAAATCAATTACTGTGGGTGATGTATCAATATTCGATTGGGTAATATCTCCTACTGGTGGAGCGACGGCTCTGGGTAAGAAAGGGGGGGCTTGGTTATAAGGTTGATTTGGTCCTGCGGATTGGGCAATTTTACCGTCAATGGTGACTTGGGGGTTAGGGACTAGGACATCTGGACGTTTACCGGGTTCGGGTTTAGATTCAGGTGTGGTAGCTGGGGCTGCTGATACTTTTTCTGTAGGCTTAGTGGCGGTTGATGCTGTTGAATTTGTGGTGGTGGTAAAGCCAAGGGTAAGATTATTATCTTTTCGGATGACGGGCTGATTGCTGGGTGCATCATCAATACCTGTGACTATCACCCGAATGCTATTAGCATCTAATTGTTTAACTTCAATAATCTTGATGCCCGGTGCGGGGTTTTCTTGACGGAAGTTATCACCTTTGGGTAGACGCAGTTGGGTATTAATTACATCTGCAATTAAGGATTTGTCTTTTTTAGTTGTAAATACTTGGGGGCGATCGCCAGCAGCAGTTTTTAAAATGACACTGATTCCGCCTTCAATGGGATTGAGTTTGACATCAGTAATTTGTGTTAATTGTCCCAGGACTGGTTGGGCGGCTAAGAGTACACAAGCCGCTGCACTTGATACGAAAACACTATTATGAAACTGTTTCACAGTTCATTCCTCACATAAAATAAAAGTCTAAATTGTCACGTATAGCAGGGAATTGGGAATTGGGAATTGGGAGAATATTTCATTTTGCCTATTGCCTATTGCCTATTGCCTCTTGCCTCTTACCTCAAGTTTGATTATTTTTTCGGTGTTGCTGCTGTTTTAGCGGCTAAATTAGTTATTTCTTCGGTAGTTAGTGGCATTAAAGCTTCTAGGGCAAAAGTTGTTGTCAGTTTACCGATACCAATTGGTACAGGGTTATCTTTATCATCGGACATTTCTGGTGTAGATAATCTAGACTCATAGTTTTTAACTAACAATAAAGGCTGTAATCGCTCAATGTTTCGTATGATTGATTGGGTTTGTTCAAAATCCCCTTCAATGTCCACAGTGATAATACTATATTTGAGTTTATTGTTAACTTCTACCCCAAAACTGCCATCTTCTACGAGAACAGGTTTTTCAGAGGTCGGGACAAATCTTTTTAGTTTGGCTCTAATGGCATTACCAGAAGCTTTACCATTACTGGAATCTATTAAGCGACTGGTATCTAGTAATAGAGTATCCAAACTTTTTTCATCTGCAAATAAAGCTAGAATTTGTTGTTGTTGTTGTTTAGCTTCGGTTAAATTGGCTTCTATTTTAACGATTTGTTGAGATTGGGTTTTCTTTTGATTAACTTCTGTTTGCAGTTGATCTCGTTTGGTTTGCAGTTGTTGATAGGTATCCCAAGCGGGAAGGGCAATGTTCAATAGCATATAACCTGCACCTGCTACACCTAGGAAGCCGACTAAACCACCAATAATAGTTGGTGTTAAGGTGACACCAAAAACAACAAGACCAGAATTTTGAATCTCTGTACCTTGATTGGGGAAATTTAAATCATCACTGAATGTCATTGGGCAATGACTCCTACTTTTTTGATATTGCGAAGTCTATCTACTAGTCCGACTGTACCTTTTTTCTCTAATTCTTGAATTAAATCAGATGCTGGCACATTACTTAAACCTGTTTTAATAGTGTATTTAACTACTTGAATGGGTTTAATTTTTAGATCAGATTTATCAGTTTTTGGGGGAAGAAATCCTGTTATGGCTGGTGCATCTATTAATTCTGCTGTGATGATTCTGGTTTCTTCTTTATTGAAAAATTTAGATTGTCCTAGACTTAGGGCAAAATCGTTAACTAAGGGATAGGAAATAGCAAAACCAGAAATTTCCAAAAATCCAGCGGTGTTGGTGTTGTTGGGGGTGGTGGCAGCTACGGCATCTTTACCAGGGAGAGGGGGGGCAATTTGCTTAATGGTTTCGATTTGCACTTTGTTAGGAATGCGATCGCGCAAATCCTGTAACATTGCTGACCAAGGACGTATTTGATCGAACACTGTTACTAAGGCTTTATTTTGGCTATTAATGTTGGCTGTTTCTGCTTTGATTTTGGCAATGTTGGCTATTCTGCTATCTAAGCTCTTACCTTCCTCCTCTAACTTGGTGATTTCTTGGGTTAATTCAGCGGTTTTCCCTTCCAGGATGGATAAACCAATAAATATTAAACCTGGGAATACTAAACCTATTGCCACTCCTAGATAAACTGGGATTAAATTCCCTAGTTGAATAGGTTGTTTTTGAACTTTCCTTGCGGTTTGCTGGTGATATTCTGGACGATCTTTAAGAAAGTTAATATCTAAACTGTACATTTTATAATACCCCTCGCATTCCTAAACCCAGGATAATACCCAACCCAGGACGTTTAATTAAAGGATATTTTTCGGCATCCACCTCCAAAGACAAGGAAGTAATTGGATCTATTTGGGTGGTTGGTAAACTCAATCTTTGCGTAAAAAACTCGTCAATTTGTTGTATTCCTCCTCCAGGACCTGCTAAAAGAATCTGTGCGACTTCCAGATTTTCACTTTGATTGAGGTAAAAATCAATGGAACGGCGCAGTTCATCGGCTAATTCTCCCAAAACTCTCAACATAGAAGCCATGCCAGGATTACTACCTGTTACCCCAGAATTGATTGCATCTGGTGAGGTTGTGGGAATAGTCATGCTCTCCAACATATCCATATCCCGTGATGTGGGTAGGTTCATGGCTTTTGACAGTGCTGATTGTAGTTGATAAGTTCCAATTGGCACTGTTCGAGAAAATTGTGGCACACCATTGATAATGATGGCAATTTCTGTACTGTCAAATTCAATATCAACTAATACGGCTGCTTCTTCTGGGCCAAATAGCCGCAGTTGATCACGGATAGTGCGAATGAGGGCAAAACTGTTAATTTCTAAGATATCAACGGCTAATCCTGCCTGTTCAAAGGTATTCAAATAGGTCTGTGTGACATCTTTACGAGTCGCCACTAATAATACCTGTACTTTCTCAATGCCGTCTTCGTCTATAAAGTGCCCAAGTTTTTGATAATCAACATCAGCTTCTTGGCGGTCATAGGGCAAATATAAGCAGGCTTCATTGTTAAGTACCATTTCTCGCAATTCTTGGTCATCTAATTCTGAGGGGACGGGAATTAAGCGAACGATCGCATCTCTTCCTGGAATACAAGTAGCTACCCGTGTAGCTTTGATTTTGCTTTGGGCGATCGCTTCTTGAATGATTTCGGACATTCCTGGAGAATCAGTAATTTTACCATCAATAAATATACCCTCTGGTACTGGTAAGGTTGTCAAAGATTCAATTTTTAAGTTTTGGCGTTGTTTGCGTAGTTGGACTACGTTCACCCGTTCCGGTGCTAGTTCAATCCCAATACCTTTATTGGATTTATCAAAGAAACTAGTAAAGGCTTTAACCACTGTTTTACCCGTTAGATTACAAAAATAAGGAGTCAGGAATCAGGATGAAGAAAGAAAGAGGGAAGAAGAAAGAAGGAAGAAAATTACCCATTACCTATTACCCATTACCATAATTGATATATCCTTTGCTTACCAAGATTAATTCTAAAAATACTACCACCTACGATGATGATTCGATTGCCAAAATTTAAACAACTGTTTTGTTTAGCATTACTAGGCTTCTTTGCTAGCTGGATTGTTAGTTGTAGCACAAGTAATGTTAATAATAATCCCAAACCCGCGGCTGCTGGGGTTGCCACCATTGAGTTTTGGACAATGCAACTCCAACCGCAATTTACCGACTATTTCCAAGGTCTGATTCAGACATTTGAATCACAAAACCCAAGTATCAAAGTTAAATGGGTAGATGTGCCTTGGTCGGCAATGGAGAACAAGATTTTAACAGCAGTCTCAGCAAAAACGCCACCAGATGTTGTTAACCTTAATCCTGACTTTGCGTCCCAATTAGCAGGTAAAAATGCTTGGTTAGATTTAGATGCTAAAGTTCCCAGTCAAGTCCGTTCTACCTATTTACCAAATATCTGGCAAGCAAGTAGCCTCAATGGTAAGAGTTTTGGGATTCCTTGGTATCTCACCACGCGACTAACTATTTATAACACCGATTTGTTAAAACAAGGGGGTATGACAAAACCTCCTGCCACTTACGCAGAATTAGGGCAAGCAGCACAACAAATTAAGGATAAAACTGGTAAGTATGCAATATTCGCTACTTTTGTCCCCCAGGACTCTGGTGAGGTACTGGAATCTTTGGTACAAATGGGTGTCACCCTTGTTAATGCTGAAGGTAAAGCCGGTTTTAATACCCCGCAAGGAAAAGCTGCTTTTCAATATTGGGTAGATTTGTATAAAAAAGGTTTGTTACCCAAGGAGTCTTTAACTCAAGGGCATCGTCATGCTATAGATTTATACCAGTCTGGAGAGACAGCTTTTTTAGCTTCTGGTCCTGAATTTCTGAAAACTATTGCCAATAATGCTCCCAAGGTTGCCCAAGCTTCGGCAATTGCGCCACAAATTACGGGTGATACTGGTAAGAAAAATGTTGCCGTGATGAATATAGTTATTCCTCGTGATAGTAAATATCCTGATCAGGCTGTGAAGTTCGCTTTATTTGTTACAAATGATGAAAACCAATTAGCCTTTGCTAAAGCTGCTAATGTGCTACCTTCTACAGTTAAGGCTTTGTCTGATACTTATTTTCAGGAAGTTCCTATTAATGCTACGTGGGCGGAAAAAGGGCGGGTGATTAGTGCGGCACAATTAAAACAAGCGGAGGTATTAACCCCCAAACTCAAAGATTCTAAACTTTTGCAAAAATCAATTTACGAAAATTTACAGGCGGCAATGTTAGGACAAAAGACTGTAGATAAAGCTGTGGAGGATGCGGCGCAGCAGTGGGATAATAGGTGATTGGGAGATACAGGGATATTCGGTAAGCGTAAAGCTCAGTGGCTATTTTGGGGATGATTTTGTCTGAATCAGGATATCCAGGATTTTCAGGATTTTTAGGATTGACAGGATAAATTATTTGTGTGTGGTCTGCACAATTTCCCAGTCATAACAGAAGCATGGTGGAAACTGAGAATTAAGGCAAATACTTTTGTACCACTGTCCAACCGCTGAAGGATACCCAAGCAAATCCTAATAGTAAGCAGAAATTACACCCAAGATGTAATGGTCTAGCCCAAGGTTTTATGGTACTAATTTGAGTGGCACTAAAGGCGGATACTAAAACTAAGATGACGACTATTAACCCAGCGACTAAATGTGGTGAATGTCCTAGTGAACCGAAGTGTCCTAATGTACCAACAATGCCAACGGCTAGGAGTAGTAATACTAGACTAACCATAGTTATGCCGATTATATAATGGAGCGATCGCACTTGCTGACGATACCAAGGCAATAGAATACCTAAGGATTCTGGGTTTGTTCTGACCCGTAACATCCAAATACCAGTTATGGCTAAAAATAAATAGGCTAGTAAAGATAATCCCATTGACCAAGCGGCTATTTTCCATAACCATAGAAAGGAAGGTAGGTGCATACAACAGTTCAGTTCAGGAAAGTTACTTATTGAGCTTAACAGGACTTGAGCTTTTTTTGTATTTAGCTGTCCATGTTTTCTACCACGCTACAACGTTCACAAATTACTATAAACGTAAATTAAAATTATGGCTGGTTCTAGAAATGATTGGTTTCCTACATCTGTATGGCATTTTTCTCTAGAAAATTATCAACAATTAAATCCTCCACTCTTAGAAACTATCTATGGGGAAGAACGTCGGGATAGTCAGGGTGAAAAGTGGTCAAATATACTAGGATGGCATAGTGCGGACAGGTTGCATGAAATGGATAGTTTTAATAACCTGGTACAAATCATTAATGAAAATGTCTTGGAAGTTGCCACCTTTTTACAATGGGATTTACAAAAGTTTAGCCTCAAAATTACAACTTGCTGGGCAATTATTAATCGTAAACTTGCTTCAAATTCTGTACATAATCATCCAAACTCAATTTTAAGTGGAGTTTATTATCTGAAAACTCCTGAAAATTGTGGTGGCATATTTTTCTCTGATCCGCGACCAGCTTCACAGATGATTATACCACCTTCCATAGAGTTTAATCTTTGGAATTTTCCCAAAATAACTTATAAAGCACGGGAAGGGACAATGTTAATATTTCCTAGTTGGCTGCTACATGGTGTAGAAATAAATGTGAGTGATGAGGATCGGGTGTGTATTAGTTTTAATATTGGCATAGTGCCGATCAATAGATAATCTTTTTTTAATCTAAAATTAACTTCAACTTCTAGAAAAATTTTTAATTAATAAATAGCTAAACCATAGTGCCTTCTTAACCTCTGTGTGAGAATTTTATGAAAGCTAATATTCATATTCGGTAAATATAGGTTTCCCTAAATTTACCAAGCATTGATTCAGTAAGCATTACAAAGAAAATCGAAAGACTTTATGGCTATATCATTCGATACAACCCAACCGTCTCAAGTAAAAGGATTAAACGGTTACACAGTTGACCCAATTTTTACAGTTGGCGACAAAATTGGCGACTATGTTCCTGCGGGGATTCTTGACGGTATTGGGGCTTACTCACTCAACGACACAACCGTTCGTTTATTAGTTGTTAATGAGGTAGGGGCTACTGATGGTTATAAGTACACCCTGAAAAATGGTACACAACTCCCCGGCGCAAGAGTTAACTATTTTGATGTTGACAAGCGCACATTGCAAATCGTTGATGCTGGATTAGCCCATGACACCATTATCAACCGCAAAGGTGAAGTTGTTGATGCTGCTGCTGACTTAGAATTTGGTGGTATTCAACGTTTTTGTTCTGCGGCTTTGTTTGAAGCCAATCAGTTTGGTGCAGGTATTGGTCTAGCAGACCGCATTTTCTTCAGTGGTGAAGAAACCTATGGTGGGACACAATTTGCCTTAGATACCAAAACCAATGTCTTATATACTCTTCCTTGGTTTGGTCGGGCTGCATGGGAAAACGTCACCGAGTTGAACACAGGCCGCACTGATAAAGTTGCTTTTTTAATTGGTGATGATCGCGGACCTGCACCTCTAATCCTCTATGTTGGTGACAAAAATGCCAAGAATGATGGTAGTTTCCTAGACCGGAATGGACTTGGAAAAGGCAAGCTTTTTGTTTGGGTTGCGGATGACCCCAGTAATGCTACTGATGCGATCGAAGCTGATCCTAGAGACTTCAAAGGTACAAACAACTCTACCGTTGGTAAGTTTGTAGAGATCAAATATTATGACCCTACTCTTGCTAATACTGCTGTTGATGGTCCAGACTCAGATACCAGCATTCAAAATGAACTTGGTTATGATGCTCAAGGCTTTGCCACTCAAGCACAGCAAGATAAATTAGCCGCAGATGTCAAAGCATTCTTGTTTTCTCGTCCTGAAGATTTATCTACCAATCCTAAAGACGGTACACAAGTAGTCCTAGCTTCCACAGGACGTGAAAGTATATTTGGTGGTGTAGATACCTATGGAACGACCTATAAGATTGATATTGACTTCAATAATATCAATACTGGTGACATCTCAGCCAAAATAGACATTCTCTTTGATGGTAACACAACCAAAGATGCCAGTCTCCGTAACCCTGATAACCTGGATTGGGCTGATGATGGCAAAATCTACATTAACGAAGATCGGGCTGCTACCGCAGCTATTTTTGCAGGAACATCCAAAGAAGAAGCTTCTATTTGGAGAATTGATCCTTCAGTTGCTGATCCTTCCTCAACCCTGACCCGAATTGGTCAGGTAGATCGTACTGCTCTTCCAGCAACTCAAACTGACTCTAGCCCCACTGATATCGGTAACTGGGAAACTTCCGGTATCCTTGATGTTTCTACTCTGTTTGGTAATGCTCCTGGTACACAGTTTATATTTGATGTTCAAGCCCATAGTCTTCTGAATGGTTCAATCATTACGGCCACAAATATTGATGGTAATGGTGATGGAACTAAAACTAGACAAGAAAACCTGGTTGAAGGTGGTCAGTTATCTTTCTTGATTGCGCCTAATGCCAATTTGATTCAGGATACACAATTCCATGCTGGTACACCTAATGCCGATACAATTGTAGCCAAGCAAACTCCTGGCTTTGGTGGTGTTAACGATGTCGTGTTTAGTGGTGCTGGTAATGACGAGATTGATAGTGCGGCTGCGGGCGCTCTTGCCAGCAATAACATTATTGACAGTGGTAGTGGCAATGATACCGTGTTTTTAGCCAATGGCGATCGCGCTTTTGGTAGTGATGGTAATGATACATTTTTCGGAGATGAAGCCAGTAATTTCCGTGCCTCCGGTGGTGCTGGTAATGATTTCTTCTTCCTGGGTAATGGTTCTAATGGTCGTGCCTTGGGTGGTGATGGTAATGATACCTTTGAAATCGGTCTTGGTGGTGGTCACACCCTATCTGGTGGTGCTGGCGCTGACCAATTCTGGATTGTTTTTGGTGAATTAACCAAAGCTACTAACACCATTCTAGATTTCCAAATTGGTACTGATTTAATTGGTATTTCTGGCGCTGCCAAATTAGGTATCACTACTGCAAATCTAACTTTGACTCAAGTTGGTGCTGATACTGCGGTTATCTTTGGTAGTCAAACTTTAGCTACTTTAACTGGTATTCAAGCCAGCGCTTTGAGTGTGGCTAATCCTAATCAGTTCCTTCTGGTTTAATTCAAGCTGGGATTTCATAGTAATTACTGATAACTAAATACCTTGGCAGGACTTGATATTTTTCGAGGTTTTGCCAAGGTTTTTTAACTTTTGAATATTGTGGCTAAGTTTGAGAAATTGATAGTCTTCTTACCTCAACCAAGTTATAAAACGGATTTTTTAATCAAAAGATTATTAAGCCATAGTTCCATCTTAACCTTCGCGTGAGAACTTGATGAAAGGTAATATTCATATTCAGGTAAGTTAAGTCTTCCTTCAATTTGCCAGACCCGAACTTATTCATTCAGTAGTAATTGCAAAAGGAATTAAGGTGTTTTATGGCTAAGAATACAATTATCATGATCGGCGACGGTTTGGGTTGGGAAATGGCACGTGCAGCTGCCATTTACAAGCAAATCCGTGAAGGCAAGACTGGCGAAACTCTAAGTGAATTTTATACATCTGGTAAAGGAACAGGGCTTAATTTCCAAACATTAACAGGCTACACCTATGCCACTACCTACGGAACCACAATTGCCGGTACAGATGGAGTTTTTAATGCTGGAATTTCTGCCCTCAATGGTGCTACCTTCACTACTCCTACAGGTACTGCTCCTATCCGTACAGGGTTTGCATTCAATCCCACCTTTAACCCTGGAACTACGCCTAATGGTGGTGCAAAAGTTAGCGATGGTGTAGTTGGCAACCTCGTCGGTTACGACCCAGTCAAAGGTGGTATAAATCCTTGGACACCAGGTACTGATTCTGGCTATATTAAGAACAGCTATCCCGATTCTGCCAACACTGCTACCACCCTTTACTCAGGCGTTAAGAGTTATAACGGTGCTATTGGCGTTGATATTTTTGAAAAGCCTGTTGAAAGTATTCTTTCTAGAGCGGCATCCCTTGGTAAGTCAACTGGTCTAGTCACATCTGTTCCTATTGACCACGCCACCCCTGCTGCCGCTGCTGCAAATGTAAATAATCGCAACAAGTTTGATGGTGACTTACCTGCATTAGACAATATCTTGCAGCAAGAACTGCGTATTTTCCAACCAACTGTACTACTTGGTGGTGGACACCCTCTTTCTGCTCCTGGGGATTTGTTACCAGCAGGTGTTGAGCCAAACCGAGATAACACTTACATCAGACCATCAACTTATAAAGAATTAAGTACCAAGCCCACAACTAACATCTACGACTATACCTTCTTGGAACGGGGTGCAAATGCGGCTCAGACCTTAGCAAATACGGCTGCTCAACTTGATCCAGAAAAAGGCGATCGCCTCCTTGGTTTATATGGCGCTCGTGGTCAAAATGGTAACTTACCAGTGAGTTCTGCTGATGGTGATTATAGCACCACTGGTTTAGATATGTTTTCTGTAAATACCACTAAGGGATTGAAGCAGGACACTACTAGACCGCTTCTTTCCGGAGAAACGGATGCGTCATTTATTGCCAAAGAACGCAACGAAAACCCAACTCTTGACGACCTAACCAAAGCAGCTTTATCTGTCTTAGGTAAAGACCCGGATGGTCTATGGCTGATGATTGAAGGTGGTGATATAGACTGGGCTGCCCACGATAACAACATTGATAACCTGATTGGTACAGTTTTAGACTTCGACAAAGCAGTTGGATCTGTGATCAATTGGATTAACCAAAATGGTGGTTGGGCTGATAACGAATTGATTATTACTGCTGACCACGATCATTACCTCAATCTTACTAATGACTTCCCCGCACTGCTCAGAACAAAGGGCGCTGAACAATTGACTGCGATTGACACAATTGCTGAATCTGGTAACTTCTGGGGAAATAGTGCCACTGACAAATACAACTGGGGAAGCCACACCAACCGTCCTGTGCCTGTCTACTATCAGGGTGTTGATTCCCCAACATTGACTAATTCAATCGGTCAAGGTTTTGATGCCTACGGCTTTAAAATTCCTGGTCTTGCTAATGCGGTGGATCAAGTTAACATTGCTCAAACCATGTTTGCCTCAGTAACTGAAGTCAATCAGGAAAACTTTGTTGCTGGAACTACTGGCGCAGATACCTTGATTGCACTTCAAAATATAGATGGGGTTCAAGACACTGTATTTAGTGGTGCAGGAAACGATGAAGTGGATTTAGCATTCAATAACAATGCTCGTAACAACATTATTGACACTGGTAGCGGTAACGATAAGTTATACGTTAGTCGCAACGACGTAGCCTTCGGTAGTGATGGCAATGATGAATTTGATGCTAGAGATGGCAAAGGTGAGAATCGGATATCTGGTGGCGCTGGTGATGATACTTTCTATTTAGGTAGCAATGACCGGGCATTAGGTGGTAGTGGTAACGATAAATTCTTTGTTGGTTTAGGTGGTGGCAACCTGTTATCTGGTGGTGCTGGTGCTGACCAATTCTGGATTGTCAACGCTGAACTACCAAAAGCTACTAACACAATTCTAGATTTCCAAATTGGTACTGATGTAATTGGTATTTCTGGCGCTGCCAAATTAGGTATCACTACTGCAAATCTAACTTTGACTCAAGTTGGCGCTGATACTGCGGTTATCTTTGGTAGTCAAACTTTAGCCACTTTAACTGGTATTCAAGCCAGTGCTTTGAGTGTGGCTAATCCTAATCAGTTCCTTCTGGTTTAATTCAAGCTGGGACTTCATAGTAATTACTGATAACTAAATACCTTGGCAGGACTTGATATTTTTCGAGGTTTTGCCAAGGCTGTTTATGATGATAGGTGTTAGGAATCATGGAGTCAAAGGGGAATTATTTGTAGGTGAATTAATCAGATTTGGGGATAGTTTCACAGCCACAATAGGTATTGCAGTTGCTACAATTAAAAATGCAATAGATAAAATCACCGCAACTGGTTTACCTTCAGATGTGACTAACACTGTCATAATGTTTTTGATTTGTAGGGTAGAATTTAAAATCATTAGTCAAGATTTATTGGGAGAGAAGATATTATCAGACAATTAGAGGAACTTTGGCTCAGAGGTATTCAACTCCAATCTGTCGTCATTTAACGTGAGTTCGATGAACCTCACCCCAACCCCTCTCCGCGTCAGAGAGGAGCTTATTAGTTTGTTTTTGGCTACATATAATCAAGTTTTAAGCCTCTCCCCGTTGCGGGGAGAGGTTTGGAGAGGGGTTATATAAATTTCGTCGAACTCACGTTGTCTTAACCCAATAATTCATCTACTGCAATATTAAAACCTGTTAGTATAGTTTGAGTCCTCACTATTTCACCAGCAATAAATACAAGACGTTGATTTTTAGTAATTACAATAATCCACCGATTTTCAGGAAAAACTAACCAAACTTCCTCACTTCCTGATTGCAAATATTCTTGAGATTTAGCAATTATATCCTCTGCTAAATCTGTAGGGGAAATTATTTCTGCTAGGAGGGGAAAACTTTGGGGTAAAACAGCAGGTTCACCAAACTGCTGTATCAATTCTGGCGTAATATAAGCAACATCAGGACGACGGCCTTGTTGATTTGTGCGACAGGGTGCTTCTGTATACACTTCTCCACCTTGACCACTAGAATCTTTGTAACTTCTCCAGTAAAAGTATAAATTACCCTGTATGCGGCTATGTTTCAGTGTCACTTCTTCTTTCTCCAATAATTCCCCATTTACCCATTCTGTACCCTCTGGGGAACTTTGCATCCAATCTTCTAGGGAATAATTTTTTAATACATCTTCTTTAATTGGTGTCATTACCATAATCATCTATTCTCCTTTTTAATACATATATTATTAATATTATGACTCAAAATAGAATTTTTATACATTTTCTCAATCCAATCCTGTTCATCCTTTAATCCTGTACTTTTTGTAATTAGTATTTATGAATGCAAATTTAATAACCTGCAATTCTTATTTAAGCTGGAATGGTGCGTTACGCTGTCGCTAACACACCCTACTTTTGCTACTTTTGCTAAAAATCATTAAATCAGATTTAAATACTATCAGGATCTACACCCAAAGCCTTTAACTTTTCTGCTAATAATTGAGCGCGTGCCTCGGCATTTTTGGTGCGTGATTCGGCATTTTTAGCTCGTTCTTCTGCGGCTTTTGCGAGTTCATCACCAGTTAGTAAAATATTACCATTTTGATCACACCAACGCAACCAAGAATCATTTCTACCTTCAAATTCTCCAGTCCATAAAGTTACTCCTAAACCAATATCTTCTAACCAGTTATTTGTAGTTTCTATATAACGTCTACCTTGGAGAGTATAAATTCTGAGAATGTCTTCTCCTAAATTTTGATGTGGGTCATAGACAATATAGTAAGAAACTCGCATTTTTTCATAAGTTTGCAACTTTTTATCTAGTTCTGCACCTTCTCGATTTGATACAATTTCAATCACAACTTCTGGTGATTTACCAAATTTCCAAACTAGATAACAACGATTTTGTTTTTCCCACCAGTTTTGCGGAGTTTGTACATCAAAACTAACAAATACATCAGGAACTATCGCAGGTTCACCATAAGTATGGTAAACACCAACATTAGCTGCTGCTAAAAAAATCTGATTTTGTAAAGAACTGTAAAGAGAACCGACTAAAAGGCGTTGTTGTTTGGCAGATGCAAAATTATCCACAGGTGTATCATCTTCAGTGACTAGCAGGTTGGCATCTGGTACATCACAATCATCAATTTCAGTTTTGATGAGAAGTTGGTCAATCATGATTGTATCCACTAGTTGAGGTATGGAAATTATAACACTTTACTTGAGATTTTAATAACAATCTAAACTCAAACTAAATCCTGGTAATATCTCTTCTCCTAATAATTCTGTAGGCAAATCTCGCAATTCCGCATCTTTTCCTAAACGATAAATTTCTATTTGTTGCTGTTGAGGATTTATTAACCATCCCAGTTTCACTCCTGCATCTATATATTCTTGCATTTTCTGACGCAGAGTTTTTAAATCATCTGTTGCTGACCTTAATTCAATGACAAAATCCGGTGCAATGGGGGGAAATTTGCATTTTTGTTCGGGGGTGAGTGCTTCCCAACGTTCTTTTTTAATCCAAGCTGCATCTGGAGAGCGATCGCTACCATTGGGTAATTTAAATATAGTGGAAGAACTAAAGGTGTAACCGAGTCCTGTTTGACGATTCCAAATACCTAAATCTATAATAAATTCTGCTTCTCGATTGCCGCTTTCTCCTCCCACTGGTGGCATAATAATTAATTCTCCGGTAGATGTGCGTTCAAATTTTAAATCGCTGTTTTTTTGACATAGTTGATAAAACTGTTCATCGGTAAAATTAACTGTGTTGAAGTTTAGTTTTAAAGGAGTGATAACCATACAAATAACCTGGTTAGTGATGGTGATAAATATATTATAGTATTAAGGGTGGGGAAACCCCGCCCCTACAGTTAATTTCTATTAACCCCCTTCCTTACAAGGCAATGGGGGTTTTAAAGCATCCTCTAAGACCAGATAGCAACGTTTGAAACTCCTACCTAATCACCATTATGGGTGTTACTAATAGCGTAAAGATGATAAGTGCAATGCGATCGCCATTTACTTTTCTTCACATACCTTTAAATTTTTTGGTTCACCTACTTAGCGTTATTTGTGAGAAATATAAGGAAAATTTGAACAAAGTTCTTCTAGCGCAAAGTGCGAAATATCACCCTTCCTGGATACTGTTGCTGATTAATTTTGGCATAGACTCGCAAACAAGTTAATACCTCGCCAGGATTACCACCATAGTCTAATTGTAGGTCATCTTTAGAAAATTCACAAACATCAGCATACAGTCCTGATAATTGTTTGATTCGGACTTCATTACCTGCTTTAACTGCTTTATCAGCGGCTTTTTTTAACAGATGTCGAGATTCTTTTTGTAATTTTCCCCACCAAGAATAACGTTCAGATGGAGGGATAAATACTAAGGAATGAATGGCTTCATCCATGTCAATCCAAGCACATAAATTAAGGACTGTATCAATATTTTCATTTATTTTTTGGATGCGGTGCAAGCGATCGCTTAAAGCATCAATATATTGATGACGTTGTTCCAACTTGGCAGATAAAGAAACCACATCAAAGCTAAAAACACTTTTTAAAGCATGATGTAAGTCTGGATCTATTTCTATAAACTTAATATATAAAAGTAAAAATCCGGCGATTAAATATAAATTATCGGCAAGATGAGTTTGGGAAATTTCTGAATTTATCAAAGCTGTTTGAGATAAACATAGTCCTTTAGCTTGAACTGTACCACTCAACCCCGGATAAATAATTTCATCACGTACAAATGGCAATTCATCCAGATTGATATTATCTACAACTGCACCTGCTTCCTGTGCTAATTCTAAAGCCTTATGTCGCCAAGATATCGCTACATCTTCAGGAACTCGCAATAGTTTCCTATGAATTTCGTTCCATATCTCTGCATCAGTTTGACCTTGAATATGACAATTACCTAAATAAGAATTTAATTCTGAATTGTTATTAAAAATTTCTTTTAATTGTAATAATTTTAATTCATTTGTTAATTCAAGTTGTTTTAGATCCCCTTTCAGATCCCCGACTTCTTCAAGAAGTCGGGGATCTGAGAATGATGGTTCTAATAATTGATGAAGTTCTTGTAGAAGTTCTTCGCATACCTGACATCCCGTATCAAATGGATATTCTTGATTTGCTTTTGTTAAAGTTGCAGCTAATCCATATAAATTAAACCGCAATATTTTGGCTAATTCTGAGTTTTCTATAGTTAATAGTTTATGTAGATTCTGCATAATCTTATCAGGATGAAAATAAAAGATTTTAGATCCCCGACTTCTTCAAGAAGTCGGGGATCTTGAACTTAATGAATACCGCAAAAAGGATCACGTTCTTTATCAACTTCATTGGGTTGTAATTCCAATTCAGCACGATAAACACATCCTTCTTGTTCAAGACATTCTTGATTATTAGATGTCCAATAAGGAACTGCACCAGCGTGCATTCTTAATATGCCTGTATTATCAAGAGTGACATGATATTGACAGGGATAATCTGTGATAATATCTGGTTTACTGAGTGTACCAATCAGAAGCCATTTTTTAGTATTTGTCTCACTATCAGTTTGATAAATGTAGAAAGTATGTTGACCACTTTGAGGAAATGATGGCAAAGGTTTACTAATTAATCCTGTTCCTGGTTGCTTCACACCATCTTGCAAATAATGAAATATTTCCATTGATTTATTTTCATGATTATCAACGGCAAATACTAAATGATAAGCATGAGGTTGATCAACTGTGGCAGATTCTAAAACATTGACAGCAATATCACCATCATTTAAGTTGTGTTGGTGGTTTTCTACAGCGATATTCCACTTTAAATTACCATCAGTAAACAAGGCATTTTCAGTAGATTTAGATATGACTGAATTAATATCAATACCAACCACGTCTATTAAATAATGGGGATTACCTCGACATAGTAAAATACTAAATTGTAAAGCTTGGTCAATCTCAAATTGGACTTTGATTTTTTTGAGAAATTCCTGTTCTTCCATGCCCAACTTATCCATCAATATTTTACCGTCGAAACTACCCCACAGACGAAAAGTTCCATTTTCATAATCTTGACGATGGATAATATTAGTTAATTGTATCCCCTGCCAAGGTGTCCGCACTTTAGCAACGGTGTCCCAGGGTGCAAGCTGATATAGTTCTTGTCCAGCACTAAAAATGGCTAAGGGGTCGTTACTTTGAGTTTTGCGTTTGAAGTTGCAAGGAAGATAATAAAACAGGTTTTTGACATCAATTTCTAATTGATTTGCACCTTTGCGTAATAGACTTTTAGATTCTTCAGGATCAAACCGAAAACGGCGCAGTTTTTCGGCATAACAAGCACCAGCGGAAGTAGCAAGTTTAGTAAATTCTAAAACAAAAGTAATTCGTTCGGGATTCCAAACAAAATAAGGTGATTGACTAAATTCTTCGTAAATTTGTTGTTGCACAAGATCAAGACTACAAGTTTTTCCAGAAAGAATTAACCAATCTACTTTTTGATTAGGTTCTGAACTAAGACGGCTTTCTATTAAACCTTTGGCAATCCCAATTGCTTCTTTAATTGACGAAGTTACTGCCCGTTCAAATTGCTGATGATCTAAAGTTAAATAAATAGATTCAGGACTTCTAACTTGAAATTTAACAGCACTTTGGGCAAGCAGTTCGCCAATTTGTTGTTCATTTAAAGTGAAGGTTAATAAAGAACCATCTGTGGTTGTTTTTTGTCCTAATTTAAGTTTGGCGGCTTCTGCATGATCCCACAATGTGTAAAAGGTTTGTAAGCGTTGGGGTGCTTGTTGCCAACGAGTTGGTAAGACTTTTTCGGCAGTGTCTAGGGCATCTTTAAAAGCAACGTCACCTTCAGGATTTTCTTTATCTATACATTTTAATAAACTACCAGTTTTAAATTTTCCATCTTCTAAAAAACGGTCGTTTAATTCGGAGTTAATTAAGTCTTCTAATTTATCGCTTTCGATGTCACCTGTAGTGACTGCGGTGAGAAGAAAATCAGAAATTGCTACTTTCAATAAACGGAAAATTCGTAAAGTAATTAATTCACCACCTAATTGTAAATGTCCTGAAGAACCTAATAATTTGGGGGTAAGTTTGTAGTAACGTCCGCCTAAACCTCGATCTTCATTATCTGCAAAAAATGGAGTTTTATCTTCGAGGGTAAGTTCAATTAAAGCTAAGTCAGTTGTACCGCCACCAATATCTAAAACCAGGACATTTTGTGACCATTTATTCCCATTTTGACGACAGCGAGTTTTAAAAGATTCAATGCCAATATTCAGATTTCCGCCAAATTCTCGCCACAGGAAAAAGATAGCGACAGACACAGCTTCATCATAGGCAGTTTGGACATCATCAATGCCTAATTCCTGTACCAATTGCTTGATTTCTTTGCGAACTACGGGAGGGGCAACGGTGGGATAGGTAACAACTGCTGTTAAAAAATCGCCTTCCGAAAATCTGCGTCTAGCCCGTTGGCGATAATCTTCTGTTAATTCAATTAATTGCGCCCAAGCTGCTTGAATGAGGCGATTAACTTGAATGTTTTCTTCATCTTCTTCTAAGATAATGGGGAAAGATCGATCTTGTCCAAAATAGCGTTTGGGTGAATGGTGAAATCTGCTAATAATTTCTTTGACTGCAACAGTTGTGCCTTGGGCTATGGCTTTCTTTCTATTATCTCTTGCGTCTCTACCCATGCGTAGTTTTAAGGGGATTAATTGCGATACTTCCATTTCACTGGGAATTTCTGTACTGCGCCGGTCAATATCTAAAACTACAGGAATTAAATTTTGTGATTCTAATGTGGGAACACGAAAAACTTCATGATATATCGCATAAAGTTTTTTACTAACAGCCCGCCGAAATCTATCACTCGTTCCTAGACATAATTCAATTTGCCGAATTGCTTCTAAAAATAATTCTTTGTTATCGCTTTCAAAAATTTCACTTAATTGATCTGATTCTATTTCTAAGTTTTTGCTAATGTCAACTAGGAATTTTTCCCACTCACCACTACTAACATCTGGTAAGGCTAAATCTGGGGAGGAATTGAACCATTCCGCCATGCGTTCTCTTAATCTCAATTCTTGTTCTCTGGGTAAAACTTCGGCAATGGGAACTTCTATGGGGTCAAAAAGTGTCACTGTAGAGTTAGAAGTACCAAAATCTAAAGCTAACCAACCAGGAAATCTTTTTCTTGGTTTTTCGTTGAGTTTTTCACTGAGTTGTTGACTTAAATTATGCAAATAGTGATCAAACTGTGAAGTATTCATGGGTGGATGATTTTGTGTAGATGAACTTGATGATGTTTGTAAATTGGGTATAAACCAAAGATCACATTCAGCACATACATGATTAGATATGGACAAATTTGGGTTTCCCGTAGCGTCAGAATCAAAATATTCGACAATTACCTTTAAGATACAATCAACTATGGTGGTTAAAGGTGCATCTAACTGACAGGGGTTTTGTCCTAATCGGGAAATATTATAAATTTTTTTGGGTGTATCTGAGTGAAATTGTCTGTAGCTGTTTTGAATTTTTGCTGCTAATTCATTTGGTGTACCTCTGACTATGCAGGTAATCCGAGAAATGTGGGGAATGTTGCTTTTAATAGGGACTATTTGGATAGTGGGTAGATGCAACTGTGCGTTTTCTTTCATACCTAATTTAAAGCTAGGTAGAAGCTGAATTTCCACAGGCATTTTTGATGTTCCTTTTTTTGTTTTGTTTGTTAATATTTCATTGATAGTGCATTTCCCTAAATTGATTTGATAACTAAGTAGGTAGGTAAAAATAAATAGAACTATGTTAAGTAACTTAACAGATTCTGAAATTTGCTCGTAGTTAGGGCTTTAGCCCTACTTTCAGGTCTAAAGACCTTACTACAAACCTTTAATTATTTACGTTACTCTACTT
>NZ_JAQMSE010000198.1:0-18504 GCF_028330045.1 Aphanizomenon sp. CS-733/32 | reverse complement strand
TGATGGGTTGTCGTCGGTTAGTCAGAGACTACGAGTTATTACCTGAAACATCAGAGACTTTTATCTATCTAGCTATGATCCGTATCATGCTCAGGCGATTGGCATAAATTTTGACTCCTCAAAACTTTTCAAACATCCTCTAAGAAGTCGGGGATCTTACTTTAAATCATCTCAAAAGCTAAATTATGACTTTTGAGAAAATTATGAGTAAAATGATCTACTACATTTGTATCACTCAATTCTAAATTGTAAAAATCTACAAACTCATGATCAAAATATGGTCCTGCGTGCCAAGTTCCTACACTTAATTTAATAAAACAACTTCCTGGAATGCGAAAAGCTGTAAGTTTTGATAATAGAGGTTCATTCATCTCATTATTAGGTGGACAAACTGCCATTAACCAATCTTTACCATCTAGAGAACCTAAACATTGAGTACATTTGATATGACGAGTAATTTGGTGAAATTTCCGGCCGTTTTTTTGCAATCGCATAATATAAAAACGGGGAATACCATTTTGTAAATTTAACTGTGCATCTTCTTGATCAAAATTTTTCCCATCTTGACTTGCATATATTACCTGTCCATAAGGTTGAAAATTTTCTGGTGTAATCAATTGAGATGGTAGTTCTTGTATTGTTGATAATGCAGTCATAACTTATTTAAGTAGGTTAGCATTGAAAATCGTCGTTATGGCAAGGCAAGAGGCAAAAGTGAAGAGGGTTTGGGCGATTTTACTTTTCTTTACACAGATTGGTTTTATTGTGTTCACCTACTTACTTGATGGTTTACAGACAATCTAATAAAGCCTGTTTAAATTCTACTGCTGTTTGAAAATAAATTTGTGGTTTTTCCTGCAAAGCTAAATCTATCACCTTTGCCAACTTTTGGGGAATACCATGATGACGCTGAAGAATAGGAACAGGACTATTTTGTAAAACTGATAACCAGGGATCACCTGTAAAATTACGGGGAAAATATCCCGTCAGCATATTATATAAACAGGCTGCTGTTGCCCAGATATCAATTTCTGGCAATTCGTCTTTAAAATTTAGCACCTGTTGACGGGGCATAAATGCGGGTGTTCCCATCTTTGTCCCGGTTAAAGTTTGTCCACTTAACCCAGCTAAGTCAAATGCTTTGGATAAACCATAATCTCCTATTTTTACAACTATTTTATCGTTGATTTTACTGATGAAAATATTATTTGGTTTTAAGTTTTGATGAACTAACCCCTTACCTTTAGTTATTATGCCATCAACTGATTTAATGTAGGGAATTTCGACTTGATGGGCATATATTAAACCATCGAGAACTTGTAAGGTTATATCTACGGCAATATCAATAGGTAAACGCCACCCCGATCTTTGCATAAAGTCCCAAACATTACCTCCTGAAAAATATTCCATTGTGAAAAAGAAAGTATTTTCCACAAAGCCATAATCTAACAATTGCACAATATTAGGATGTTGTAAAATCTTGATGTTTTCTGTTGCTCTCAAAAACATTTCTATCCGATTTTTTTGATTCGCAACCGCAGGTAACATAATCTTAAGAGCGATGGATTTCTTGGTTTGAATATCCTTGGCTGCAAATACTTCTGCAAAGTCACCTTTACCTAATGACTTGGTTAAACTATAGCCAGAGATACTCTGAAGACTAGCATGACCACTTTGAGATAAATTTATAAGTTTTTTAGCAGCGGTTAAAAAGTTCTGTTGTTCGTTTTCTTCTGGGACAGGTAAATCTGGTATTTTGTTTAATTGGTCTTCTACTTGTACGCCAATTTTAAAAAGAATATCACCCAGTTTAATTTCATCACCGTCTTGTAAATTGTATTCGGGAAAGCTTAATCTTACAGCTTCTTGGGCAGGTTGTTGCCTTTGTCTTTGGCCAATTTTTTTACCGTTTACAAAAGTACCATTTAAACTTCCTAAATCTCGCACACGAATATCTGGAGGGTTAATATCAAGTAAACAGTGATAGCGGGAAATGGTCATATCCACCTTATCAGCTATTTGCAAGTTACAGTCATCATTTCTGCCAACAATACAAGTGCTGCGAGATTCAAAAACATATTGTTTTCTAGAAAGTTTACCCTGTGTGATGGTAAGTGTAATTTTAGATGGCATTTTTAATAATTAATAATTCAAACTTGAACTAGTGCTTATGGGAAGTTAATTTGGCGTTGCTGAATTGAGGTATGAAATTCCCAAATTAAACCTTTAAAACTCCAACTTCAGTGCGTCTGTGCGCCTTTGCGTGAAACTAAAATTCATACCCTTAATCAGCAACGCCGTTAATTTCTATAGCATAACAGATTCATGAATGCTTAGATTATCATTGAATAAGTTATAAATTATACTCAAAATTTACTCACATATATTTATAGCAACGGACAAGGCGGTTAGGACATCTACCAATGCTAAATGTCACCTGCTATAGTTAAAGCTAAATTATAAAAAAGGGAGAAGAAAAATATATTTCTCTCCCTAATTTTTAATCAGCAGAACTTAGATTTTACCAATACTGTGTAATCCTAGAATAATACCTGCTCCCAAAATATGCCCGAAGGAAGCAGTTGCTAATACCGCAGGTAAACCAAAACCACCGAAAAATTGAGGTGCTGGTAATTCTGGTTTAGCGTTAGGACGCTCAATAGTAAATTTGCCAATAGCAATAGCGAAAATATTGGCAATAATCATAATTATGCCAATATTAGGACTCCATTCTAGAGATGTGGTGGCTGTAGCCAGTAAGCTTGAAGTCAACATCTGAGTTACTCCTGATATTTTTGGATGTTTGACAATATCATCCAAATATTGAGTAATAAAAATCTATATAACTGCTTACTTTGTAGCAAATTTTAACATCTGTTTTTACTTCTTAATAGAAACAACTGCTGTACTTAATCACAATTTTTGATATTTGCCGCTGTCTTGATGGTATCTGGAATGGCTGGTAATTGCTAAAATAAGGGTAATTATTTCCTGGATTGATCATGTCCTCAACTCTTGATTCCTTACCGCCAGCACTGAATAAAATCGTCCACCGCTTTCAACGCGCTACAGAACCCAAACGACGCTATGAGCAATTGATATGGTACGCTCAAAAGCTACAAGAATTTCCTGAAAACGGAAAAATTCCCGAAAATAAAGTTCCAGGTTGCGTTTCTCAGGTGTATGTTACGGCATCATTAGAAGATGATAAAGTCATGTTTCAGGGTGATTCTGATTCCCAGTTAACGAAGGGATTGTTAGCATTATTAATAGAAGGATTAAATGGATCAACACCCACAGAAATAGTTCAGCTTACTCCTGATTTTATTCAAGAAACTGGCTTAAATGTGAGTTTGACTCCTTCCCGCGCTAATGGTTTTTACAATATTTTCAAAACAATGCAAAAAAAAGCTTTGGAATGTAAATTAGAAAATTAGCAATTGGCGATTCAACAACTCGAATACTTTTTCAGGGTTTAAATTATTCTTTCTTTGTTGTGAACTTCTAGCTTCCCTCGGCTATGGAGACTGGGCAACCCCCCGTGGTTGCCCATACAGATTCTGAATATTAATAATGATAGATTATGCTCCTTCTGAGCGATCGCTTTTTTGACTAGGAGAGGATTCGTAAAGAGCATCTAACTGTTCCCGTGCATCCTCAATATTAATTGAGCGCATGACTAACAGTGGTTCTTTAATCATGTTACCTGCGCTATCTAACAATTCAGGATGGGAAACATACTGCTTTCTGGCTGCATAATAACCAAAGCCACCTTGTGATGATTGGTTGGCTGGATATGTCCGTTCTCTATCGAAACTGAACATGATCAGATTCCGAATTAAATTACCGACAGCCATAAATGCCAAAACGGTAAAGGCTAAAATATATAGTAGGTGTAGCATTGAATTTTCCTCCAAAACAGTACAGGTTAAAATGTTATTTCGTAAAACTTAAAACTCCGCAAATAAACGATTCGCGGTAAAAGAGAATGTAAAATTCCTTACTTGTGCGCCTATGTTATCTGATGCAATCCTTATATTCAGATTAAGGTAACATGAGACACATTATTTTTTTATGAAAACAATGTTAAGAATTGTCTAGTATCTTTACAATTTCCACTTCATTTAGATTTTGCCAGGGATTTATTATTCCTTGAATTGACCTAAACCCATTCCTACACCCCAACATTCTGTAACCAATTGATGCCAAGGCATGACAGTTGCCATATTAATTCCCACTTGCTTTTCAATTGCTGTAAACAACATTCTGGCTGTATTCAGTTCACATTGTGCATCTTTGACTCGTTTTAGTAAGTCTAGTTGCTCTTGTTCACTCATGAATCGGATTTTCTCATTTTCCAGGATGTGACGATATCGCTCAAACCAATATTGAAAATCCTCTAACAGCGGTTCTAAGACTGATTTCAGTAAATCAGCACTTGGTAAATTTGAGTCTTCCATATATGAGAAGCATATTTCCTAATTCTTTTTTTATATTAACGTTATTTACGATTCTTAACAATCAATTCATGACTTCCCACACCAAAAACTCTGTAACTTGGTGTCTAATGCATGATTATATAAATTTGGCAACAGTTTTGTAACTTTCTTTGGGGGTAAGTGTTGATACCTCTAAAGGAAGAAATTCAGAGAGTCAAGGAGTCAGGAGTCAGGAGGAAGAAGAAAGAAGAAAGAAGAATAGTTTTCACCAATGACCAATGACTAAAAGCTTGCGATCGAGCTAAATTAGGAGAAACCATAGCTAGTGGACTATTATTTATTTTGTAAAGATATTTTTTGTCAAGTTTATTTTTAACACTTCGCCAAAAGTTTAACAGCCAATGTCGCCAAATCAAGAAATCCAAGTAGTCGAAAAAATCTATTTACCCCGGACCAGCGAGTCAGAAACTTTAAAAAAGATTCGCCATACAGCTTCCCATATTATGGCAATGGCAGTACAAAAGCTGTTTCCCAAAGCGCAAGTCACAATTGGTCCCTGGATTGAGAATGGGTTTTATTATGACTTTGATAGTCCAGAACCCTTTAGTGATAAGGATTTGAAAACCATTCAAAAAGAAATGGTGAAGATTATTAATCGCAAATTGCCGTTAATTCGGGAAGAAGTCAGCAGAGAGGAAGCACAACACCGCATTGAAGCTATTAAAGAACCTTATAAGCTAGAAATTCTGGCTGATATTAAACAAGAACCTATCACGATTTACCATTTGGGAGATCAATGGTGGGATTTGTGTGCTGGTCCACATTTGGAAAATACCAGCGAAATAAATCCCAAAGCTATAGAATTAGAAAGTGTTGCTGGTGCTTATTGGCGGGGAGATGAGAAAAAGGCCCAGTTGCAGCGTATTTATGCTACGGCTTGGGAAACTCCCGAACAATTAGCTGAGTACAAACGCCGCAAGGAAGAAGCTTTACGCCGTGATCATCGTAAACTGGGTAAAGAACTGGGGTTATTTATCTTTTCCGATTTAGTCGGTCCTGGTTTACCTTTGTGGACTCCGAAGGGGACTTTGTTAAGAACGATTTTAGAGGACTTTCTCAAAAAAGAGCAGTTAAAACGGGGTTATTTGCCTGTTGTAACTCCCCACATTGCTAGGGTGGATTTATTTAAGACATCAGGACATTGGCAGAAATACAAGGAAGATATGTTTCCTTTAATGGCTGAAGATCAGGAAGCAAGAGCCATAGAACAGGGTTTTGTCATGAAACCGATGAATTGCCCTTTCCATATCCAAATATACAAGAGTGAATTACGCTCTTATCGGGAATTACCGATGCGGTTGGCGGAATTTGGTACAGTTTACCGTTATGAACAATCGGGAGAATTGGGTGGTTTAACCAGAGTGCGCGGTTTTACGGTTGATGATTCTCATTTGTTTGTGACTCCTGAACAGTTAGACAGCGAATTTCTGAATGTTGTAGATTTGATTTTGAGCGTTTTCAAAAGTCTGCAATTGAAGAATTTTAAAGCCCGATTGAGTTTCCGCGACCCAGCCAGTGATAAATATATTGGTGGGGATGAAGTTTGGGATAAAGCGGAAGGAGCGATTCGTCGCGCTGTGCAACAATTGGGAATGGAGCATTTTGAAGGCATTGGGGAAGCGGCTTTCTATGGTCCAAAACTTGATTTTATCTTCAGTGATGCTTTGGAACGAGAATGGCAATTGGGAACGGTGCAGGTAGATTATAATTTACCTGAACGGTTTGATTTAGAATATGTGGCTGAAGATGGTTCGCGTCAACGTCCAGTAATGATTCACCGCGCACCATTTGGTTCTTTAGAACGATTAATTGGGATTTTGATTGAAGAATATGCGGGTGATTTTCCCTTGTGGTTAGCGCCTGTGCAAATCAGGTTATTACCTGTAGGTGATCTTCAGTTAGATTTTACCAAAGAAGTGGCAGCGAGGATGGTTGCGTTAGGGATTCGGGCGGAAGTGGATTTGAGTGGCGATCGCCTGGGTAAGTTGATTCGTAACGCCGAAAAAGATAAAATACCTGTCATGGCGGTGGTTGGTGCGAAGGAAGTGGAAACCAACAGCTTGAGTATCCGCACCCGTGCTTCTGGGGAATTGGGAGTCATAACTGTAGATGAAGTGGTGAATAAAATCACAGAAGCAATTACCAACTTTAGCAACTTCTAGTCATTTTTAACTCCTATCTTGAATAAAACTCAAGATTAAGTTACTATTGATACTCTTTGCGTAATCGTGTTAAATTAAAAATACGAAAATGCGAAGAGTATTGTTTTGAAATAAATTTTATGTCATTAATAAACTGATGACTAATACTGAGGAGATTTTAAAATGGGTTTAGTAGCAGATATAATCAACTTCTTTCATTTCTCCAATGCTAACCAAAATTCTGAAGGAATTATTCCCAGATCAGTAACCGAGTTCTTGAAGGATTATAATAACTATGATAAATCAGATGATTCAGGGGATTCCGATTATTCTGAAAACTGGTATAGAGTAATTAAGATAATTAGAAAATTAACTAGTGAAGGAATTCTGTTTCCTGTTGGAATCAATTATATAGCAAGTCCGATATTAAACAAGCAATATGACTCTTATGGAATTGATACTATAGAAAGTCCCCCATTAGATGAAAAATATTATTCTTATTTAAAAGTTAAAAATGAAGAAATAAATTATGGTGATTATGAGTTTTTAGTTTTTGGATTTCCTCATATTCGCAATCATTTTAAAGCGACAGTTAAGCCTGTAGTGGTTACAACAAGAGATAATTCAGATGATATAGGTTCTGGATTTTTACTTAATTTCCCATTATTTGAAAATAAAATATTTGTAACTGCAAGGCATTGTATTGAGAATATGAGAGAAGTAATTATTCCTGAATGTAATTTTGCCAATGCACCTCTTTTAAATATCTGGACTCCTGGTGATGAAAGAATAGATTTAGCTGTTCTTGAATTTGAGGGAGATGCTTTTTCAAATATACCGAGTTTTGAGTATGATAAAGCGGAAATATTAGATAATATTCTAACTATGGGATATCCACCAATTAATGGTTTTGACGCATTATTAATTTCGGAAACTGCACAAATTTCTGGATATTTGAAATCAACAACAGGACAAATTATAGCTGAAGAAAAAGCATATTTAGATGCACAAACATATTTTTTAATAAGTGCTAGAGTTAAAGGAGGTAACAGTGGTGGTCCAGTTATTAATCAGTATGGTAAAGTTATAGGTGTGGTTTGCCAACTTCCTGCGGAAGCAGAAGCACGTCCAGATATTTTGGGTTATGGCTGTGTTATTCCTACGGAAACATTGTTTGACTTTTTACAAGAATGTAAAGAGCCTTCTAATTCTATTACAAAGTTGGAATTTAAAATGACTGAAAATGGGTTTAGCACAATTTGAGGCTAATACATGGCAGTTGACATCGTTTAAAATCAAAACTCTGATTTTGTCATTCTTTTTTAGTAATGACAGATAAAATTTTTAATATAGAGTTAGACATAGGTTATGATAAAGCAAAATTATATTCATCCATACACAAAAATACTCATGGTTGAATCAAATCACAAAAATACTGATTTCTTATTACTGCTAAACAAGCATATCTCAGCTATTCATGCCAACTCATATAAAAACTTAGAACAAGGTCAAGTTATCAAAATAATAGATGGAGATGGCTTATTCATCAATCTTGACGAGAAAATGCTGAATATTCGTTTAGCTTATATAGATGCTCCCGAATATAATCAAGAGTATGGGTTAGACTCAAAAAACTGGCTAGAAAACCTATTTTCAAATACATCTTCTGTAGTAAATTTCAGATTTATTGATTTTGATGAAAAACACGAGCGAACTATTGCTGATGTTTTCATAAATGGTTATTCATTAAGCTGGTTAATGGTAGCAACAGGTAATGCTTGGGCTTATTATGATTTTTTAACTGATGAAATAGAACCGTGTTATTTAGATGCTCAATACTTTGCTAGAAAATATAGATTAGGGTTATGGACTAACAACTTGTTTTCTACTCCACCTTGGATTTATAGAGCAGAAGAAAAGGGAGCAAACATTTGTCTTCCTATAGAGCCTAATCATACAATAATAGCATTACTTGAATCGGGATTAGAAAAAAATGAAGATATTAAAGAGGAAATTATAGCAAGAACTAATCAGAGTCAACATAATTATACTTACTGTCCAATGCGATATTATGAACAGGTTTACATAGATCAAATAAAATATGCAGGGATAATGTGTAGTGGTGTCAATTGGGACATCAAAAATGGTTATAACGGTTTAGCTGGTGACGAAGTTAACATCCCATTCTTCCAACTTGCATTGAAAGCATATAAAGGTGATGAAGAAGCAACTTATGAATTTGAGTCTTGGAAGAGAGGTTTGTACAAGGCTGTTGACAAAGTACATCTACCAGGAGATTATGGAACAAGACTTACCAAAGAATGGGTAGAGGCTCTTATTAATAGAGTAGACAATTGGATTAATGACACTTGCAATTAATAGGATTTCATCAACTTAACATCAAAAAATATGCAGGATTTGCCAATTGCTTAGAACTCTCTGCGCCTCTGCGTGCAAAAAAATTATATTTCTACCCAACAAAATCCCAAAACTTCTCACTCAAAAGCACATCAACATTTAGGCTAAACTCCCACACATCAGGAAACTGAAAACTAGGATAATCTTCCCTAACTTCCATCAGCGCCTCTTCCCAAGCTTGATCTAATACTGCTGTAAAATATCGCTTCAGACTAGGGGATTGTTTAAGAATAATTCTTAATTGACGACGTTGTTCTCGAATTGTCACTTCCCAGCCACGATGATCATATTCACTATTAACATAAATCCGTTTTAATAAATGCACCCATAGCACAATTAGGCGGCTTTCAACCTCAGCCCTATCCCTACTCGCCAAGATTTCCATCTCCTCAATTAAATGTTCCACATCCAAACTGTGAAAATCTCGCGCCTTGAGTTTTAGGATTGTCTCCTCTAACCAGAGGTACTGATCTCGATTGTCAAGACCTGTTTGAGCCAATTGAATTTCAGTCATTGATTTACAGCAAATTGTCATCAAACCCGGAACAAAAACCCCACCCCCAACCCCCTCCCCGCAAGCGATGAGGGGGCTAAGATGTACCTTATATGATTGGAAATCGCTGTAACAGTACATCTAATAACTTATTTTAAATCATCAGGGAGACAAAGGAAAATAGTTTCAATCTCCTCAATCCTAAGCATAAGATTTATTTAGGTATATATTCTCTTATGCTAAACTGGGGGAAAAACTTATAAAGAAATTGTTAAAAAGTTTAGTACAATAACATCATCAACCAATAAGTATTTTTTCCTATTGACATGATAGCGGATCATTTTCCTTGGCTTACCGCGATTGTCCTATTTCCACTTGTAGCATCCTTGTTCATCCCTGTATTGCCAGATAAAGATGGCAAACTTGTCAGATGGTATGCACTGGGCATAGGTATTGCTGACTTTATTTTCATGTGTTATGCCTTTTGGCAACATTACGATGCCAGTAATGCGAATTTTCAACTGGTAGAAAATTATGTCTGGATGCCTCAGTTGGGCTTAAACTGGGCTGTTTCTGTGGATGGTATTTCCGCCCCCTTGGTACTTTTGGCGGGATTTGTCACCACACTGGCGATTTTTTCGGCTTGGCAAGTTGACCGGAGACCAAAGCTGTTCTATTTTCTCATGCTTGTGTTGTATTCTGCACAGGTTGGGGTATTTGTCGCCCAAGACTTGCTGTTATTTTTCATTATGTGGGAAGTCGAACTCATCCCTGTATATTTACTCGTTTGTATTTGGGGTGGACAAAGGCGACGCTACGCAGCTACAAAATTTTTACTTTATACCGCAGCGGCTTCTATATTTATCTTGGTAGCAGCCCTGGCAATGGGGCTATATGGCGGCGGAAATGTGACTTTTGATGTTGCAGAACTTGCCCATAAAGAATATCCTCTGACTCTGCAACTACTACTATATGCAGGTTTGTTAATTGCCTTTGGCGTAAAATTGGCGATTTTCCCCTTGCATACTTGGCTACCAGATGCTCACGGAGAAGCATCTTCTCCAGTATCTATGATTTTGGCAGGTGTGCTGTTGAAAATGGGCGGATATGGACTAATTCGCCTAAATCTTGACCTACTTGCCGATGCTCATGTTTACTTTGCCCCGGTTCTAGCTATTCTCGGTGTTGTCAACATTATCTATGGTGCTTTAAATTCCTTTGCCCAAACGAATATGAAACGGCGTTTGGCTAATTCCTCAATTTCTCACATGGGTTTTGTATTAATAGGAATTGCCTCTTTTACCGATTTGGGTATCAACGGTGCAATGTTGCAGATGATATCCCATGGTTTAATTGCTTCCGTGTTATTCTTCTTGGCTGGTGTAACCTATGACCGTTCCCGCACAATGGTAATGGCAGAAATGGGCGGTATTGGTCAAGCTATGCCAAAAGTGTTTGCCCTGTTTACAATGGGGGCTATGGCATCTTTGGCTTTACCGGGAATGAGTGGCTTTGTGGGCGAACTTTCAGTATTTGTGGGTATCACAACTAGCGATGTTTACACCTCTACATTCTGCACCGTCACAGTTTTTCTAGCTGCTGTGGGAGTCATCCTCACACCTATTTATCTACTTTCTATGCTGCGTGAAGTATTTTATGGTTCTGATGCAGCCCTGATTTGCGATATTAACAATGCTAATTTAGAAAATCAGGAAGATGAAGGAACGGCTTGTTTTGGGACAGATTGCCTGTTACCAACGGAAACTGTATACACTGATGCCAGACCCCGTGAAGTGTTTATTGCTGCCTGTTTTCTGTTGCTGATTATTGGCATTGGTTTCTACCCCAAGGTAGCTATGCAAATGTATGATGCGAAAACTGTGGCTGTCAATGCTCATGTTCGCCAATCTTATACCATTATTTCCCAAACCAATCCTCATATTTATGCGGGTGGATTCTTAAATCCGCAGATTCCAGCGACTGAGTTAACTCCTGTTTTGGGAACTTTAAAATAGGTAACTGACGACTAAGACAAAGTGTGGAGAATATATCCTCTAGCAGTAGTTGGGGGATTTTTTCTTCAGCTTTTTGAATAGTTATCGAGTGACTAACTTTATCTCTAGGACAAAGAGAGTTAAGATACACAAAGTTTCCCAACTTTTTCTATAGAATTTTTGTACTAATTAAACTCATGAATGCTGCTACCTTAATTCGCTTGACATCTTTATCACTCATAGTATTTTTGGGACTGCTATCACCTGCCTATGCTGAGGGAAAAAAGGTATCTAATCCTGTTAGTCAAGCCAAACCCGCTGAAAAACCAAAACCAACGGAACAACCGAAACCTATTGATACAGATCAACCTAATACCCTGAGTCCCACAGGAACAAGTAATAATCTTTTAAGTATAGAGGGGGGCGATCGCTTGATGAAAGAATCAACCGCAGCAGTTTCTAGTCAAAACTACGCCCTAGCAGCCAAAAAACTCCAAGAAGCCCGTCAAGTTTATAATCAATTATCCAGCTTTTACCAGGACCTCAACTCTAGTTTTGCAGGTATTGACATTCGCGCTGCCGATGCCTACCGCAAAAATGCCTTAACAACTGCCCAAAAGCGCGATGAAGCCACCTATCAATTAGCCCTAGTACATCGAGCGCAAAATCGGACAGAATTAGCCATACCTTTACTAGTGCAAGTCATCAAAAGTCAAAACCCTACCAGAGAACTAGGCACAAAAGCATACCAACAATTATTTGAACTAGGTTTTGTAGATGTCCCCTTTCCTCGTCAAGGTAAAAAATAATCGGCAAATGCTAACAGGCAACAGCCAACCGCTACATATCTGTTAATAATAGAGAAGTAAGTTTTTCAGGAATGGCGATGATAAGTCCGCAACAGGTAGAGGCAATGATCAAGGCAGAAATGCCAGATGCCCAAGTGCAAGTACAAGACTTGACTGGTGGTGGTGATCACTATCAGGTAACAGTAGTTTCATCGCAGTTTGCAGATAAGGGACTGGTGCAACAACACCAACTAGTTTATAGCGCATTACAAGAAGCCATGTCTACGGAAGCGATTCATGCTTTAGCACTTAAAACCTACACCCCCGAAAATTGGCAAGCAACAAACTAATTTTAGATTTTAGAGTTGGGATTTTGGATTAAGAAAACAAAATCTAAAATCGTATCAACTCTTGAATTTCAGTAACATAAGGAAATAACTAATCATGACCCCAGAACTTAAAGAAAGAATTGATACTTTGGTAGAAGAAAACAAAATTATGGTTTTCATGAAGGGCAACAAATTAATGCCCCAATGTGGTTTCTCTAATAACGTTGTCCAAATTCTCAATGCATTAGGAGTTCCCTTTGAAACCATTGACGTACTTGCAGATCAAGAAATCCGTCAAGGCATCAAAGAATATTCCAACTGGCCAACAATTCCTCAAGTATACATTAATGGTAAATTCGTTGGCGGTTCTGATATTTTGATTGAAATGTACAACAACAAAGAATTACAACAGTTGGTAGAAGTAGCACTAGCTTCTTAATATCAACACAAGATAAAGATCCCCGACTTCTTTAAGAAGTCGGGGATCTGATTCCTTATTACAAAAACTATGAATAATAAAACGAAGATAGAAGATTGTGGTTATACATTCATAGGTTCAGCCGTTGATAATTTAGTTCGCCATTTTGAAGGTCAATCATCCCTACAATTATATCCTGACTTTAGAGAACGGCGAGAACGTGCCAATGAATTATTATTTGATTTAGTTGGTAAACAACCAGGCTTGTTTTATATTCGTCGTCAAGGCACAGGAAAAGAATCAGGAGAAGAGATTTGGGAACTAACTATAGCCACAGACCAAGATAACTTTCAACTTCCCAAGAAATTAAAAAAGCTAGGAAAAACTCTAGCATTTAAAGCTGCTATTCGTCAAGATGGACACGGCGGATTTAAAATTTTATCAGCTTATTTACTACATGAATTGCGGGGAAATATTGACGGCTATGCTTTACCTTATTGGTTGCGACTAAGCCCAAATCATCAACATCGTTTGGATATTCCTAAACCATTATTGGCAAAAATAAAAAATATGCCAATTTGCGGCAATCATGTCCCCACAGAAGATCAACTTAAAGCTTGGAAAGCCTTCTTAAAAGTAGAAGAACGGATTGCTAAATCACGGCAATTTTGTGTATCTTTTCTACTTGCTAACAATAGCTCACATTCTCGACAAATTGCTTTAGAAATTAAAGTTAACTCAGCCACATTAGATGGTTCTGAAGAGAATATTTTAGGTGGGGAGAATTTCTGGGAACGAGTCAAAAAAGCCAAAAACCAGGAAGTTAACTTTCTTGATTCCGTACCTACAGATAAAAATCGTCGCCACAGTCGTCAATTAGGAACTATTGAAAAAATTGATCAAAAACATAATCTTATTCATATTCGCCTAGAACGAGAATTAATCGAATATATAGCCAAAGGTAATTATCAACTTCCGAATAAAGGCTACTTATTTTTTGATGCTGCGGGAGACATCAAACAAATCGAACGCAAAGAAAAAGCCCTAGAACAATTAAGGCAAGGACGCACTCAAAATCCCTATTTAGGTAACTTTTTATTCGACTCTTCCCAAGCTAGACCGATTATCAAAAGAACTAAACTTAACTCAAAAGACTTATTATTATCCTCCGCAAATGCTGGACAAAAAGCCGCAGTTGAAAAAGTCCTGTCCGCAGAAGATTTAGTGCTAATTCAAGGACCACCAGGTACGGGAAAAACTACTGTAATTGCGGAAATTTGCTATCAGGTAGCCTTGCGTGGGGGACGGACATTAATTACCTCTCAAGCCAATTTAGCCGTTGATAACGCCCTCAGTCGCTTAGTGCATAATCCCGTTATTCGCGCTATTAGAAAGGGACGAGCCGAAAAAGTCGGAGAGGAAGGACAGCCATTTTTAGAAGATCAAGTCATTGGTACATGGCTACAAAATACCGCCACTGACTGTGAAAATAATCTCAGTCAACGTCACGAAAATATCAAAATTCTCAATCAATTATTACTGCTATTACCGCGATTCACAGACTATTTCCTTGCAGAAGCAGAAATAAATCAGCAACAGAATGAACTTAAAACCGAAAAACAAAATTTAGAAGCAGCTTATCAAAATCAACAGCTTGAACATCAGCAAACTTTAGTCAAGAAAAAAGAAATTGAATATTTAATTACTGGTTTAGAAAATATCCTCAAAAATTCCACAAATATAGATTGGGAATCTTCAGAAATCAACAGTTTTCTACCACAAATTAAACCTTATACAGAAAATAACCAACAAGTAGAAGATTTTCGAGAAAATGTGCGTCAAGCTATCAAATGTATTGAAGAACTGGGTTTTGTCCGTCCAGGATTTGGTGCATTTGGGTTAGCAGTTTGGTTACAGGAAAATATCACAACTCATCTTTCTGGATTTAAACCAGGATTAAAAAATGCTCATGATGTCGGTTTAGCTATTTCCGAAGTAGCAAAATTAGTTTATATTTTTCAACAGCATTCTGTATCCTTGGAGAAATTAGAAACAGATTATCAGAAATTTAATAACCAAAACGATTTACAGCCAACCATCCAAATTTGGGAAAATCGCAAACGGGAAATTGATTATATTATTGAAGCCATTGTCGAATGGAAATCTACAGCTTACAACAACTTATATCAAGTTTTAAAAGAATGTCAACAATCTAATTTAGTTTTAACAGAAAACATGGTAGATTTACCATTAGGTTTATTGATGTTTGCGAAGACATTAAAATTAACTATTGTTCCTAAAAATTATCAAATCAGTTTACCAGATTGGGGAGTATTAACAAAAGCCATAGCTTATGAAATAGAAGGTAATTTTATAGATAGAAAAGGTAAAAAACATGATTTTAGTTATTTTTTACAGCAAAGTTTTAGTCAAATTCCAATAGTATTATCAAAACCCGATCAAATTCAATGGCAAACAACCTATCAAAAACTCCAAAATTATCAACTCCTCAATCCTAAACAGCGAAAATTGCTAATTGAAAATACTCAAGTCTTTTTAATTAGATTGGAAAAAACTTATGGTAAATCCTTTGAATGGAACAATATTGAAGCTACTCTTACCCGCATTACCCAAGAATTACTAGATATCATCTTAGTTCATGCTCGTCAATGTGTATTAAGAGTTAAAACTGAAGCTGAACAACAATTACAAATCTTACACCAGCAATTTCAAGAACTTCCGCAAAATGCAATTCCTTCAGAACAAATATCTGAAGCTAAATCTCAGGTAAAAAAAAGCAAAGAAGCTGCTAATTTAAAATTGGCAGAAGTTATTCATAACTTACAAATACTGCATAAACAGCCCAATATTCCTACGCCATTAAAAATTTTAGCAGAAAAATATCTGACTAGACAAGCAAATATCTGGGAACAACCGCAGGAATTTTCCCAGCAAGTCAAATTTTGGGAAAATCGCGTCAATGAAATGGAAACTCTGATTTCTTCATTAGCACCTTTTACTGTTTTAGAAAATATTAAAGACTCTTTAAATCAGGAATTTACAAATTTGCAAGCAGAAGCTAATATTTATCAACAAGAGATTGCAGAATTACAAATAAAAATATCTGATTTAGAACAGAAATTACAATTACAGGTATCAGATAGTTTAATTAGCGAACGGAATTGGTGGCAGTCAATTTGGCAAACAATCCCAGATAAACTCAAACCAGAATTATCTAATGATAATTTATTTGACTCAGACTCTTTATGCAGTATTCAAAATAAATTTAAGTCATGGAAACGACAGCTAAAAAGTGAAGAAAATTATCTGCAAAAATATCAAAACTTTGTGCAAGATTGGGTTGCAAAACTCCGTCAACCTTCAGAACAAGATAGTAAAGATTTAAGGGGTATTTATTTAGATAATGCTAACGTTGTCGGGATTACTTGCGTTCAAGCAGCAAATTATAATTTCTCAGAAGAATTTCAATCTTTTGATGTTGTAATTATTGATGAAGTTAGTAAATGCACTCCTCCAGAATTGCTAATTCCGGCTTTGAAAGGTAAAAAATTAGTCATGGTAGGAGATCATCGGCAATTACCACCTATGCTTGATACTAGCACTGTGGAAGAAGTTGCGAAAACTATGGGTAATACCAGAGAAGAATTGCAATTTTTAGAAGAGTCATTATTTAAAAGTCAATTTGAAACAGCCGATAAAAGCATTAAAAAAATGCTGAATACTCAATATCGAATGCACCCGATGATTATGGGCGCAATCAATCAGTTTTATCATGGTAAATTGGAATGTGGGATTTTAGAACCTGATACAAAACGCGCTCATAATTTAGCAGGGGAAATTATTCAACCGTATCATCATCTATGTTGGGTGAAAATGCCTAGAGAAAATGAATTTCAAGAAGAACGCAATGGAACTTCATTTTTGAATACTAAAGAAATTGATGTAATTGAAAGTATCTGTCAGCAATTTGAGCAGGTTTGGATGAATAAAGTTGCAAATGGAGAACCAAAAAAAGAAATAGCTGTAATTACCTTTTATGGCGCTCAATTACGGAAAATTGATGAACGGTTGCAATCTGAACTTTTCCCTTCTTTACAAATTAGAACAGGTACGGTTGATAGATTTCAAGGTATGGAAAGACCAGTAGTAATTGTCAGTATGGTACGGAATAATCATCAAGGAGATGTGGGATTTGCCAATAAACCAGAACGGGTGAATGTGGCTTTTTCCCGCGCTCAAGAATTATTAGTAATTGTCGGTTGTCACGATTTATTTACCGCTAAACCCGGTACAGTTGGTAATATGTATTCTGAAGTTGCCAACACGGTTAATTATCATGGAGGTTTTATTGATGTTTCCTACTTCTGTAGTTAAACAGATTGATCAAAATCTCAAATATATAGTTGAGAAAATTGAAGCTGAAAGTTCTGGTTTGTTGGTTTTAGCTGCGCGTCAATTTGGCTATACTGTAACTCAAAATTCCTTAGAATTAACTATTAAAGAATCTCGCAAATTTAATGTCTTAGAAGAGTTTATTATTCGTGCTGGTATGGAGTTTAATCCCCCACCTACAGCTAATGATTTAGCATCTATTTTAGGACTAGATTCTGTATTCGTTAAAAGTACCATTGCTAATCTCCAATCTTTACAAACTCTAGCAGATACATCTCAAATCACTGTCACAGCAGAGGGAAGTTTATTCTACGCACAGGGTTCTGTCCCTAAACCTCCATACTCTATGCAAATTTATGCAATTACTGATAATTTAGCCGGGAAAATTACATTTCAATATGAGTCATTAGAAGATGTTGTAATTAATCAGCCCGATTTAGCAGAATTTGTGAATCTTGAACAAAAAAATCCAGCAATTTCTAGTTTACAACTTGCAGAGATTCAAGAAATTGTTCAATCTTCCAATTTACCTCTTCATGTCCCCACAGAAGGTAAATTTATTACTGATTTTAAAGTGCGAGGTATTACACAAACTATGGCAAAAAATATCTCCCTATTTGTGATTTTTGATGAAAATCTAAATAAATTAAACATCGAAATCAGAAGTGGTCAGGAAATTTTAGAAGCTGCTACCAAGAAGATTGAAGAAGTATACAATGAAAGAAAGATATCCCTAGAAGAGTTGTGTCAATTATCTGTAAAACCGGCACCTCTATAGCAATTATTTCGTTTAACATACACCCCTCCTCTTTTTCTTCCTGGAGGAGATTTTATTGCTTTATTGACCCAATGCGATCGCTCTTCCCAATAAATCCCACATTCCGCACCCCAAAATATTACAGAGGGAAATTACGGAGATGAAAATCGAAGGGAGCATCAAAACAAACAGACAAAGTGAAAAAAGGCATTTGAGAAACAGTAAATCACCAAAAATGTCATCAAAATCTATTC
>NZ_JAQMSE010000197.1:0-10174 GCF_028330045.1 Aphanizomenon sp. CS-733/32 | reverse complement strand
TAAGTAGAGTAACGTAAATAATTAAAGGTTTGTAGTAAGGTCTTTAGACCTGAAAGTAGGGCTAAAGCCCTAACTACGAGCCAATTTCAAAATCTGTTAACTTACTTAACATAGTTCTATTTATTTTTGCCTACCTACTTAATATGAATGAAGAATTTTATAACCGGGGATTAGAAAAGGCTAAACAAAAAGATTATGCGGGTGCGATAGGAGAATTTACCGCTGCTATTCAACAAAATCCTGGGTTTAGTCAAGCATATATTCAACGGGGTCTAGCATATTATGATTCAGGGGCAATTCTCCAAGCTGTTTATGATTATACTGAAGCCATAAAGCTGGATGAATATAGTCGAGAAGCCTTTTATTTTCGGGCTTTAGCCAGATTGGCATTAAAAAATCTTCCTGGTGCTTTGGAGGATGTAGAAAGGGCAATTCGGCTGGATTCTGATGATGCTGCTGCTTATGATTTACGGGGGATTGTCCGACGCAAACAGGGACATATTCAAGATGCTATTTTTAATTTTAAGAAAGCAGCCGAATTATATCTAGAACAAAAAGATAAGGAAAAATGTCAAAGTTGTTTGCAAAAAATTAAACAATTACAACCACCTCAAAAACCAGAACAACAAATAAATAAGTCTGTAGCTGTATCTATTACCTCCACTAATCAATATTTTCAGCAATTATTAACAAAGGCAGAACAGGGAGAAACTAGAGAAGCGATTGCTGATTTAAACTGGGTATTAAAAGCTGATCCCCAAGATGCTCAAGCCTATTGCTGTCGCGGCGTAGTTCAATGCAAACTTGGTAATTATCGAGAAGCAATTACCGATTTTAATCAAGCGCTGAAACTGGATTTTCAAGATGCCATTGTTTATCGTAACCGAGGAAAAGCCCGTTGCCAAATCGGTGATTATCCAGGGGCATTATCGGATTTAAACCAAGCTTTAAAAATGCAGCCTGAAGATCCTTTAGTTTATGTTGCTAGAGGTAATATTTATCGAGAAATGGGTAATTGTTTGAATGCAATTCAAGATTATAATCAAGCATTGCAGATAAATCATGATTATGCTCCAGCTTACTATAATCGTGGTCTTGCCTATACATTGTTAGAAGAAATCCAAAAGGCTGTAGCCGATTATCAAAAAGCAGCGAGTATTTATTGTGAACAAGAAGACTGGGAAAATTATCAACAGGTATTAAATAAGTTACAAAAAATTCAAACATCCCAGCCTGTAATTAATCATCAGAAATATGAAGTTTTACGTCAGCGATTGTTGCGGTTAGTGGGGGGACAATGGGAAATTGCCAAACGCTTGATTCAACAACAAGAATATCATTATCCGGGAATGTCAGATGATTGGTATTTACAAAGAGTCATTGATCAATTAGAGAGCGATCGCAATTAAAAAACATACTAACCCAAGTTGCTAGTTATAACTATAAGCCTTCTAGATCCCCCTAAATCCCCCAAGTTATCGGGGGACTTTGATTAATTTCCCCCCTTTCTAAGGGGGGTGAGGGGGGATCTAATCGAGAAATAAACCTGAATATTTGTAACTAGCAACTTATGTTACTATCTACAATTATACATTACTTTAGTTAATTTCTATACATTTTTTCTTTAAACAAAGTATAGATAAAGATTTTATGAAAGATCCCCTTTGAGTATGGCAGGTTATTATAATTTGTCGTACCATTTGTTTTTATCAATGCAAATCATTAATTAAGTCAATGGCAATAAATTAAAAACAGATGATTTTCTACCTCAACTCTATTTAGAAAGCTAGATTTTTACCAAAAATTCAATCAAGTTTATATAGCCATGAATAATGTTTACTCTGCAATTCCTCACACCTTATTCCCGAAAAGACTTATTTGCAATCGTCTAATTCCTTCACCAGAAGGCTTTATAGACTTTCCTAAATTTGAGATTGAACAGTCTATATCTAGCCGATTTGAAAAACAAGTTAATAAATATCCAGATCATATTGCTATCAAAACCCAGAATCAAACTCTCACTTATGCACAGCTAAATAAAAATGCTAATCGGTTAGCAAATCAAATTCTTGAACAAAGAGGAAACAAATTAGAAGTAATTGTATTACTACTGGAAAAAGGTGCAGATTTTATTACGAGTATTTTGGCAGTATTAAAAACAGGTAAGATCTTTGTTCCTTTAGATCCCACATTTCCCCTTGATAGACTGGCTTATATTATTAAAGATGCTCAAACCGTTGCATTTATTACCAATAATCTCAATTTGGATTTGGCAAAAAAACTCAGCCAAGCTACGATGAATAATTGTCAATTATTCAATATAGACAATATTGATAGTTATCATTCTTGCCAAAATCCCGCCATCAAAATATCACCAGAAGCACCAGCTTATATAATTTACACCAGTGGCTCAACGGGTCAACCCAAGGGAGTTGTACAGAACCATCGTAATGCTTTGCATTACTGTATGAATGACACAAAAACCTTATTAATTAACCATCAAGACAGGGTAGTTTTTCTCTATTCTTGTAGTGCTTTAGGTGGCATATTATGTATTTTTTACACTTTACTTAATGGTGCTAGTCTCTATTCATTTAATGTCAAAGAACAGGGATTAACTAATTTAGTTAATTGGTTGATTACATCGGAAATTACAATTTATCATTCATTTACAACGCTGTTTCGGCATTTTGTAGATACTCTCACTGGTACAGAATGGTTTCCTAAAATTCGCCTCGTTAAATTAGGTGGTGAAGCTACATTAATTAGGGATGTCGAAAATTACAAAAAATACTTTTCTTCAGATTGTCTTTTATATGCTAGTTTAGGCGCAACAGAAGCAGGAACTTTCTCTAATTTCATAATTGATAAAGATACGAAAATTGCCAATAGCATCGTACCTATTGGCTATGCAGTTGAAGATATGGAGGTAGTGCTATTAGATGAAGGGGGAGTAGAAGTTAAAAATGGCAATATTGGAGAAATTGCCCTCAAAAGTGAATATTTAGCTCTGGGTTATTGGCAAAAACCAGAATTAACTCAAGCTGTATTTTCACCAGATAGGGAAAATAGTAAAAAAAGAATTTATCGCACAGGTGATTTAGGCTGTATTCAACCAGATGGTTGTTTAATTCATAAAGGAAGAAAAGACTTTCAGGTAAAGATCCGAGGTTTCCGCATTGAAGTTGCAGAAATTGAAATGGAATTGCTGAAAATTAGCAATATTAAAGAAGCTGTAGTTATAGCTAGTGAAGATAGTCCAGAAAATAAACGTCTCATAGCTTATATTGTTCCTCAACAAAAACCAGCACCGACGGCTAAAAAAATTCGGCAATATTTACAAGATAAATTACCTGAATATATGCTTCCCAGTGCTTTTGTATTTTTAGATGCCTTGCCATTAACACCTAATGGTAAATTAGATAGAAAAGGATTAATGGCATTTAACTTAATTAAGCCAGAATTGACAGAAAGTTTTGTTAATGCCCATAATGACATAGAAAGTCAGTTAATAAAACTTTGGCAAGATTTGTTAGGTGTTGCACCTATTGGTGTTCAAGATGATTTTTTTGAATTGGGAGGAAATTCTTTATTAGCCGTTCGATTATTTGCAGATATAGAACGTAAATTTGGTAAACAATTGCCTTTGACGGCTTTGTTTCCTACGGCAACAATAGCAGCTATATCTCAACTTATCTATCAAGAATCAGGTTTAGAAAATACTGCCAAAGTTAATTATTCATCTTTAGTAGAAATTCAACCCCAAGGTACAAAACCACCTTTATTTATGATTCATCCCTTGGGGGGAGAAGTATTATGTTATCGCAATTTAGCAATACATTTAGGGTTAGACCAACCTATGTACGGACTACGACCTCAAGGAATAGATGGAAAACAGCCTTTTTTACTACGGGTAGAAGATATGGCTGCAAAATATCTGCGAGAAATGCAGACTCTTCAACCCCAAGGACCTTATTTTTTGGGAGGATATTCCTTTGGTGGTATTGTTGCTTATGAAATAGCCCAACAAATTCTTAGTCAAGGTCAAGAAGTCGCTCTTTTAGCGATATTAGATACCTGTCGTCCTGGTTATGAACGACGGTTATCATTTAAGAGGCGAATTGTGTTGCATATTAATCATATTTTTCGACGTGGACATAAATATTTTGCTCATAAAGTTAAGGGTTGGTACAAACAAGTTCATCACAATGCGAAACAACTTTGCAATCATTATTTGCGGACTGGTTCTCATGTCATTCTCCCTGAAGATAAAAAGTATTTAGAAATATCAAATGCTCTTAAACAAGCTTTGAATGCCTATGTATTTCGACCTTATTCGGGGAAACTAACTCTTTTCCGTACGAGAGATGAAAATCGCACTGAGGCGATAGGTTTAGAATATGATTCCCACTTTGGTTGGGGTGAGATAGTTACAGGTGATTTAGATATTAAGTATATTCCTGGTTCTCATCTTTCTCTTCTCAATGAACCGAATGTGAGAGTATTGGCAAAACAAGTTAAAATTTGTCTAGAGGATGTTTAAAAAATAGTCGCGGCTACACAGACGAAACCCACCTGCGTGGGTTTAAGGGGGTGTTTGAAACCTTTTTCGTGTGCTACAGAAGACTGGGTGCTTTCGTCGAAATATTGGGACACACATTTGCATTGTCCACTGCAAACTGCATACTCCTGAAAATGTTGCCTAAATAAGATAAAATTACTATCAAGAATAGAAAACAGACTTGATATACATTACTAACTAAGCGTAATTTCCGATGACTACTAATCGCCATTACCACATTATCACCTTCGGTTGCCAAATGAATAAGGCAGACTCTGAACGCATGGCTGGTATTTTAGAAGACATGGGCTTTGAATGGTCAGATGACCCAAACCAAGCAGATGTAATTCTTTACAATACCTGTACTATTCGGGATAATGCGGAACAAAAAGTATATTCTTATCTAGGTAGACAAGCCAAACGCAAGCAGGAACAACCTGATTTAACTTTGATTGTTGCTGGTTGTGTTGCCCAACAGGAAGGTGAAGCTTTGCTGCGGCGTGTGCCAGAATTGGATTTGGTAATGGGACCCCAACACGCTAACCGTCTCAAAGATTTGCTAGAGTCGGTTTTTGCTGGTAATCAAGTTGTCGCTACCGAGGAAGTGCATATTTTTGAAGATATTACCCAACCACGTCGGGATAGTCAGGTGACTGCTTGGGTCAATATTATTTATGGTTGTAACGAACGTTGTACTTATTGCGTTGTTCCCAATGTGCGCGGTGTGGAACAGTCCCGGACACCGGCAGCAATTCGGGCGGAAATTGAACAGTTAGCAAAACAAGGATATAAGGAAATTACTCTCCTGGGTCAAAATATTGATGCTTACGGACGAGATTTACCTGGTTCTACGGCTGAAGGTCGTCACTTGCATACATTGACAGATTTACTGTATTATGTCCATGATGTACCGGGTATTGAAAGGATAAGATTTGCTACTAGTCACCCGCGTTATTTTACGGAAAGATTAATTAAAGCTTGTGCAGAGTTGCCTAAAGTCTGCGAACATTTTCACATTCCTTTTCAATCTGGGGATAATGAGCTTTTAAAAGCTATGTCACGGGGCTATACTCAGGAAAAATATCGCCGGATTATTAATACTATTAGAGGGTATATGCCGGATGCGTCAATTAGTGCTGATGCGATTGTGGGTTTTCCTGGTGAGACAGAAACACAGTTTGAAAATACTTTGCAATTGGTGGCAGATATCGGGTTTGATTTAGTGAATACTGCGGTTTATTCACCTCGTCCTGGCACATCTGCGGCTTTGTGGGATAATCAACTGAGCGAGGAAGTTAAAAGCGATCGCTTGCAAAGATTGAACCATTTAGTTAATATCAAAGCAGCAGAGCGATCGCAACGTTATTTTGGTCGAATTGAAGAAGTGTTAGTAGAAGCTCAAAATACCAAAGACACAAATCAAGTCATGGGAAGAACTGGGGGGAATCGGCTGACATTCTTTACTGGTGATATTAATCGCCTCAAAGGGCAAATAGTCAAGGTGAAAATTACCGAAGTTCGCGCTTTTAGTTTAACAGGAGAAGCAGTAGAAGTTCGTCAACCAGTTACAGTTTAACGTCAATTGATGTCCCTTCAAGCCAGGGAATAAATTCCCTTTCTCAAAGCTAAAGTCCGTTAAAACCGACTACTTTAGCATAAATAGGGCTTGCTGATAGCGTAGCGCGTTAGCCATATAAACCGAAAACCTAGATATATTAAGAGTCTCCGGGTTAAAAAAGTGAATTAGGTACAAGGAATAAGCATTGAAACCATTAAAAACCTATCACTTTCTGGAATTTGATACTATTCTTATCTCCTGTTAAAGCCAACTAAAAAGCTTTTACTCCTGACTCCTTTTCTAATTGTCCTGTGAGCTTTTCTTGGTTGCGTCTGCGAATTTTGGCGTAAAGTTGAATAGTCACAGCCATGAAAATCACCAAACCAAAAATTAACCAAGCGGTGAGGTCTGTGGGTAAGTTATTCTTGAATGTAGCCAACATCACAATTACCACTAATAACAGCGTCGGGGCTTCATTGAAAGCGCGTAATTGTTGACCAGTCCACTTACATTCACCTGCTGCTAACTGCTTCATTAATCTACCGCAGTAATAATGATAGCCAATTAAAATCCCTACAAAACCTAATTTGAAATGTAACCAAGGTTCTTGCAACAGTTCCATGTTTGTAGATAGGATTCCCATAGCCATTGCTACCGTTACACACATTCCTGGAGTGGTAATAATATCGTAAAGACGCTTTTCCATGATTTGATACTGAAGAATCAGTATCGTTCTTGCCGGTTCTGGTTCAAAGTTCGCTTCAACGTGGTAGATAAACAACCGCACTAGATAGAATAACCCCGCAAACCAAACCACAAAGCCAACAATGTGAAATGCTTTAAACCACGAATACGCCATGAATTGTAACCTACCTTTATCAATTTACAAATGATTGCATCTACTCTCATTATCAGGTTAAGGTGATTCAATTCTTAATTTATCAACTCAAAACTTTAATTAACTGGGGAACTAAAGATTTTAAAGCATTACCACGATGACTGATGGATTTTTTTAAATCCGCTGTCATTTGGGCAAAAGTTAATTGTTTCTCTGGTACATAAAAAACCGGATCATAACCAAAACCACTATCTCCAGAAGGTGCAAACAAAATTTCACCGTGACAAATACCCTGAGATTGAATTACTATTTCTCCTTGAGGATTTGCAACTGCGATCGCACACACAAATTGAGCTTGACGATTTTCCTGATCACCTAATTCTCTTAATAACCTCTCAATCCGTTCTGTATCGCTGTTTCCATAACGAGCAGAATACACCCCTGGCGCACCATTGAGGATATCTACCTTTAAACCAGAGTCATCAGCGATCGCCCAATTACCCGTAACTTTAGCAATTTCTGAGGCTTTCAGACAAGCATTTTCCGCAAAGGTTTCTCCCGTTTCTTCCACATCTAAATCTTCCGGTTTTAAAGCTAATTCCCAACCAAAATCAGCTAAATAAGCTTGCATTTCCTGCAATTTTCCGGGGTTTCCTGTCGCTACTACGAGTAATTTATTCATTGGTTATTAGGCGGGGTTTCCCCGCCCTAATTTATATTAGTTTTACTACTGACGGGGTTTCTTCTTAGAAGCCTTTAATACAGGCAAAGGGTCAGCGGAAGACTGAGGAGGTAAATAATATTGTGCAACAGGTTCTTCTGGTAAAGTTGGACGTTGCTGCATTCGCCATAATTTAAAGACGAGGGCTATTCCGGCTGTTCCTAAACCAAAGGTGAAAAGTGACCAACTATCATCCAAACCACCAATTAGAGCATCTATTGTTCCCACTGTTATCAACGCACTAATGATAGGTTCTTTGCGGTAGGCTGACTTTAAAAAACGGGGTAATACGGCATTCATCACAGCTTACTTAGTTCCAATTAGAGTTTTTGTATAAATTTACTCAGAATATCCCAACTACAGTTTGTCTGTTTCATCAAAGGCAAATAATAGCATAAATGATTGTAATTTCCTTTGGCAAAAAAGAGAGTAGGGTAATTAACACCCACAGAAGTGATTGCTTCGAGGATCATCACAGTTATTTCTATTGTACTAGGACTGAGCCAGTCAGTTAATTTGGGGAGACAGACTGGGAGGACAAAAATCCACTAAGAACTAATGTAGAGACATTACATGGAACGTCTCTACACCCAATTCATACTTTATTAGACTATTGGTCTGTCAAGCTATCAGTAACCCCAAATTAGAAGTCTACTTTAAACCAAGCCATGCAAGTACACCTTGATTGGTAACGTATTCAATTACTATCATGAAAATAAAGCCAATCATTGCCGCTCTACCATTTAAACGTTCAGCATATTCATTGAAGCCAAACTTGGGGTCTTCTAATTTGGGGGTAATGGTTGGTTGTTGTTGTGTCATAATCAGTGATTCCTTTGTTGATAATTGGCAAACAAAAATTTACAGAGATTTTTCAAGTAAATTGCTGAAGATGGTCGTCGGTACTTAACAATTTTTAATTATTCTTTATCCATTGTAAGAAGACTGGCGAATTAGTCAAGGTGTGGCGTGAGGAGGAATAAAAATTTGGCATTTTGAATTACTGAATACGGAAATAATCAGCTAGGTACTGGCACGCTAAAGTGAAACAATCAAATAATAAGAGGCTATCAATGGAAATTGGTGTTCCCAAGGAAACTAAAGATCAAGAATTTCGAGTGGGTTTAAGTCCTTCCAGTGTTCGGGTATTACGGGAAAATGGTAATAATATTTTTGTAGAAAGTAAAGCCGGTACTGGCGCGGGATTTACTGATGAAGACTACCGCAATGCTGGTGCAGAAATTGTCAATACTGCTGATGCTGCTTGGAATCGGGAGTTAGTTGTTAAGGTAAAAGAACCTTTGGTAAGTGAGTATCAATTCTTGCAAAAAGAGCAATTGTTATTTACTTATTTACATTTAGCGGCGAATCGCCAGTTAACAGAATATTTAATTGATTGTGGCACTTGTGCGATCGCTTATGAAACCGTAGAACAACCAGGAGCAAATAAACTCCCCTTACTCACCCCCATGAGTATTGTTGCTGGTCGGTTAGCCGTACAATTTGGCGCAAGATTCCTAGAACGTCAACAAGGAGGCAGAGGCGTACTTTTAGGCGGTATCCCCGGAGTCAAGGCTGGTAAAGTCGTAATTTTAGGTGGTGGAGTCGTCGGTACAGAAGCCGCTAAAATCGCCGTCGGTATGGGTGCAATGGTGCAAATCTTAGATGTCAACGTAGAACGTCTATCCTACCTAGAAACCCTCTTTGGCTCGAGAGTAGAACTACTTTACAGCAACTCCGCCCATATTGAAGCCGCCGTCAAAGATGCCGATTTACTCATTGGTGCAGTCTTAATTCCTGGTAAAAAAGCCCCCATTCTCGTATCTCGTGAACTAGTTAGACAAATGCGACCCGGTTCAGTGATTGTAGATGTCGCCGTTGATCAAGGTGGATGCGTTGAAACATTACATCCTACATCTCATACTAAACCGGTATACATTGATGAGGAAATTGTGCATTATGGCGTTCCTAATATGCCAGGAGCAGTTCCTTGGACATCCACACAAGCCCTCAACAACTGCACCTTACCCTATACCGTCCAATTAGCAAATCTGGGACTAAAAGCTTTAGACATTAACCCAGTCCTAGGAAAAGGTTTAAACGTCCAAAATCATCGTCTTGTACATCCTGCTGTCCAAGAAGTGTTTCCCGATTTAGTTGGGTAATTGGGAATTTTTATTCCTTCTTCCTTGTGATTCCTGACTGGGCGCAGACCCTGCGCCTCTACGGACTACTTCTGTACTAAGCTGTTACGCAGCTAAATTTGATAACCATAATTTACTTGAACTTTGTGGTGCGGGCATCTTGCCCGCTAGAATTATACAAACTAAATGCACAACAGCTTAGTAGTCTGTCAAATACAGCAGTTTGAGATCAAACGCGGTACAAAGATGGTAAACTTTAAAGATGTAAAAAAAATAAAATAATTGAGATGTATGGCAGCAGCATATTCGATTGATATAAGACAGAAAATATTAAGTGCTTGGCAAAATAAAG
>NZ_JAQMSE010000196.1:0-10843 GCF_028330045.1 Aphanizomenon sp. CS-733/32 | reverse complement strand
GCACTTGATGAGGCAATTACTATGGCGGTTAATGCTATTACTGATGAAAATGCTCTCAATTGGTTTAATCATTGTGGATTGTTTTTTGACCCTATTTAGATAGCTATTTTTGTACTGGACTTGATCACAAACTGCTGTAAATTTTGACGGATAAAGAAGAAATGAACCACGAAGGACGCAAAGACCCCGAAGGAAGAAGGAAGAGGAAAAATTTATTTACCCGTCAATTAGTAATTAGTTATTCTCTCCAAAACTTGCTGCTCAGATTGAGGCTGGAAAAAAAATAAGCAGCTAAAAACATTATATAAACAATACATCAATTTTTTTTGATTAATTTTTACATCTGATGGTAAAGTAAATGTTGACATATCAACTTTTTTTGAAATAATGAGTACATAGGACAAATAGTCTACTCACTAATTATACAGGTCAAATCAGTGAATAAAACAGCAAGCGAATTAGTCTTAACCTTCGGAATACTAGCATTGACAAGCAGTTTTACAAATATGCTTGGTCTTGCCCAAATTCAAAAACCAAATGCAGCGACAGAAGTTACTAACTCTGCCACTGACGCACTTGTCAAAGTAGATGGTTCTAGTACCGTATATCCTATTACCCAGGCCATAGCCAAAGCATACGAAGCCAACCTAAAAAATAATAGTCAAATACAAGTAAATATTTCCGGTACTAGCGGTGGGTTTGAAAAATTTTGTACTCGTAAAATAGACATCAATAATGCTTCTCGGCCAATTAACCAGTCAGAAATGGCAGCTTGTAAGAAAAATGGCGTAAGTTACATGGAATTGCCCGTAGCTTTTGATGCCCTAACCATTGCTGTTAACCCCCAAAACACTTGGGCAAAAAACATTACAGTAGCCGAATTGAAAAAAATCTGGGAACCTGCGGCTGAAGGAAAAATTACAAAATGGAATCAAGTCCGAGCTTCTTGGCCAGACCGCCCAATTAAATTATATGGTCCTGGTGGTAAGTCTGGAACTTATGATTATTTTACCGAAGCAATTGTCGGTAAAGCCAAAGCCAGTCGCAAAGATTACACAGCCAGTGAAAATGATGAAGTTTTAGTTACTGGTGTTAATAAAGACCCTAATGCTTTGGGGTACTTTGGTTATGCCTACTACCAAGAAAACAAAGATAAGTTAATAGTTTTAGCAGTTAATAGTGGTAAAGGTGCTGTTTTACCATCACCAGAAACAGTAGAAAAAGCCAAATATCAACCACTTTCTCGACCTCTATTCATATATGTCAATCTTCGGTCTAGTAAAAACAAGACTTTGGTGTATAACCTTACAGATTTCTACATTAAAAATGCGGCAAAAATAGTCAGTTCTGTTGGCTATGTTCCCTTATCAGAGGAAGCTTACAAACTTAATTCTATCCACTTGTATAAAGGCAAAGCCGGAACAGTATTTGGTGGTAAATCGGAGTTTAACCTAACTCTTGGGCAATTGTTACGCAAACAAAAGCAATTTTAGTAATTAATAAACAGGAAAGGAAATTAGGATTCTTAAGTTTTCTCCATTGATTCTTTGTATTTGGGTTTTTGAACGCTGATGATATTGATCATCTACATCTACAGCAGCATAAAGTAGTCCAGCGTCAGCAATTATAGCTCTCAAGGTGTATTAGGTGGCAATGATTGTGAATATATTTGTTCAGCGAGAATTTGATCATGATTTACTGAAGTATTCAAAAATCCACTTCCCTGAGTTGCGAGAGTAAAGTTGATTTTATTTGTCTGAATCAAGATATCCAGGATTTGAGGATGTACAGGATGTTGTTGGATGATTTTTGGTAGGGAGTTGGTGATTTTTTTGTCTGATAGCGAAGCGTGGCGTTAGCCATATCAGGATGTCCAGGATTTGAGGATTTTCAGGATGTTGTTGGATGGTTTTTGGTGGGAACTTGGGGATTTTTCAGGATGTTTTTAAATGATTGTTTTTGAATAATTTAAACCATCTATAAACTAATATCCTGTAGTTTACCTTGAATGATAAATCTACCATTATTAATTTGTTGCCCTGGTTGCCAGATTATCATACCCTCGTAGATATGGTGAAGATTAATTTAATTATATCATGGTAATAATATCATGGCGTTGGTTATATTCCCGACTTCTTAAGAAATAGAAATTAAGCTACCCCATAACCAGTATAAGGACGTTTGTATGGTGGTTGTAAACCAAAAACAATATCCTCTTTTGGTACTCCCATATTGACTAATTCTTGAGCTAAATCTGTTTCTGTTGTATTTTGTTGAATCCAGATTTTGTTATTCTTAATGTCAAAATGAATGATGCTGTAATAAATTCTTTGGAATCCATTCCATCCTACATACATTAATTGATAATGATCATTATTTGTATCAAAAATTAATTCATTATCTATTTCATCATATTTTGGTTTGTATTTGCCATGTTCTTTGAGAATGGTTTGAATACATTGACGATAATGTTCTAAATTTGCCATTTGACAATTACCTCCGCTATTGGATCATATACTATAATTTTAATGTTATATTTTTCTACTGCTATTTTAGCAAGTCGAGTTTGAAAGAAGGAGATATAAGTATCATTGGGAACAGCTAAATATAATTCTCGTTCTGATTGAGTTTCTTCTAAAATAATTTGATAATTGAGAAATTGTCCTAATGCTGTATGAAAATCACTTACGGGAGAATTGCTTGCAAAACTCTTGATTTCTATAGCAATTTTTTCCTCTCCTTTGTCTGCTGCTATTAGTCTTTCTGCACCTAAATCAATTTTAAGTTTTGTTTCCTCAAGCTGAATTTCTAAAGGATCATGAGTAATTAACCATTGTTCTTTTAATAATGCGTTGACAACTGCTTGATGAAATAAATCTCTTGCTGACATAGTTATTTAGGATTTAATTTATTTGTCTGATAGCGAAGTGTGGCGTTAGCCCAGGATGTGCAGGATTTGAGGATGTACAGGATGTTGTTGGATGATTTTTGTGGGGAGTTGGTGATTTTTTTGTCTGATAGCGAAGCGTGGCGTTAGCCATATCAGGATGTCCAGGATTTGAGGATGTACAGGATGTTGTTGGATGATTTTTGTGGGGAGTTGGTGATTTTTTTGTCTGATAGCGAAGCGTGGCGTTAGCCATATCAGGATGTCCAGGATTTGAGGATTTTCAGGATGTTGTTGGATGGTTTTTGGTGGGAACTTGGGGATTTTTCAGGATGTTTTTGAATGATTGTTTTTGAATAACTTAAACCATCTATAAACTAATATTCTGAAAGTCCTGTTAATCCTTAAATCCTGGTTATCCTGATTCAGACAAATGCAAATTTCATCACCAAACAAACCATCTATAAATTACCATCCTGTACATCCTTAAATCCTGGTTATCCTGATTCTGACAAATGCAAATTTCATCACCAAACAAACCATCTATAAATTACCATCCTGTACCTGTACATCCTTAAATCCCGGTTATCCTGATTCTGACAAATGCAAATTTCATCACCAAACAAACCATCTATAAATTACCATCCTGTACATCCTTAAATCCTGGTTATCCTTGTTCTGCAAAATCCTCTCGCAATTGCATTTGCTGGTTGAGGGTTTTAATGGCGTATAATTTACCCGTGCTGGGTTCTAAGGCTTTATAGGTAGTCCCAAAACCACCACTACCCAAGGGTTTACCCTGAATGATAAATCTACCGTTATTAATTTGTTGCCCTGGTTGCCAAATAATCATACCCTTGTTAGTAGATACGGTGGAGATTAATTTAAATATATCGTCATAAGTAGGTAAACAGGAAAATTTAACGGTATGTAAAGTTATCTCAATGCGTTATTCTGATTGAGTTTCAGCCATTTTACAAAGCGCAACAAATTTCGCTTTTATTATGTACACCTACTTAATTATATCATTGCGTTGCTTAGATCCCCGACTTCTTGAAGAAGCCAGCAATCTGGAATGTTATAATATTAAAACATTCAAATCATAAGGAGTGGCAATGATGTTGTTAGAATTAAAGCGCATTCATGTACCACCAGGACAAAGAGTTATATTAGAAAATGTGACTTGGAAAGAATTAGAAACAATTATTGAAGAATTGGGAGAACATCGGGCTGCGCGAATTGCTTATGATAGGGGAATATTAGAAATTATGAGTCCTTTACCAGAACATGAATTTGATAAAGAAATTATTAGTGATTTAGTCAAAGCATTGTTAGAAGAGTTAGATGTTGAATTTATTAGTCTTGGTTCTACGACCTTTAAAAATCAATTTATGGCACAGGGTATAGAACCTGATCAATGTTTTTATATTAAAAATGAAGCTGTAATTCGTGGTAAAAAAAGATTAGATTTAACAATTGACCCTCCTCCAGATTTAGCTTTAGAAATTGATATTACTTCTCGTACCCATTTGAATATATATCAAGGTTTAAAAATTCCTGAAGTATGGCGGTTTGAAAACGGAATTTTGCGAATCAATATTTTACAAGATGGTGTTTATGTGGAATCGAAATCTAGTTTAAATTTTCCTGATTTACCTTTAATTGAAGTCATTCCTCAATATTTAGAAAAAAGTCGAACTACAGGAAGAAATACAACATTAAAGGCTTTCAGAAGTTGGGTGAATAGTTGATGATATATCTAGGAATTTTATTTGTCTGAATCAGGATATCCAGGATTTGAGGATTTACAGGATGTGGATTTTCTTGAGAGATTCAAAATCCCCGACTTCTTTAAGGAGTCGGGGATATGAAAGGTTAAACTACAACTTCTGCTGATTTTGCTTCTGGTAACAACCGCCTTATACCTTGCTGTTCAAAATATGCACTAAACTTAATCCGGCTACTCTGGTTAAGTAAGTAGCTTGGATTAGTTGATTAATTGTTACTTCGGTTTAGGCGATCGCTCTTTACACAACCGTTCTATCTGCAACTAGGAAAAAGCTTTTACTTCACTTTAGTCCAAAACCCGTTACTCGGATTGAGGTTGGTGAACAAACGTCTGCTAATGCTGGCAACTAGCAAGCGGCTAAAAACATTCTTTCTGCTGTGTATAAACAATACATCAATTTTCCTTGATTAATGTTTACATCTGATGCTAGAGTCAATATTAACATATCAACTTTTTTTGAAATGACAATTAAAGTAGGAATTAATGGATTTGGGCGCATGGGTAGATTGTCCGTTCGTGCTGCTTGGGATTACCCAGAAATACAATTTGTCCACATTAACGAAACCAAAGGTGGAACAGAAGCCGCAGCACATTTACTCAAATTTGATTCTGTACATGGGCGTTGGACACCAGAAGTAGAAGCGGTCAAAAACCAAGTTGTTATTGATGGTAAATCCCTGAGTTTTACTGAATATTCCCAACCAGGTGAAGTTCCTTGGGAAGATTTTGGGGTTGATATAGTTTTGGAATGTTCTGGTAAGTTTAGAACCCCCGCTACCCTTGACCCCTATTTTAAAAGAGGTGTGCAGAAGGTAATTGTTGCTGCACCTGTTAAACAAGAGGCTTTAAATATTGTCATGGGGGTAAATGATCACCTCTATGAAGTTGATAAACATCATTTATTAACAGCAGCTTCTTGTACTACTAATTGTTTAGCCCCAGTCGTAAAAGTAATTCATGAAGGTTTAGGAATTAAACACGGAGTAATTACCACAATTCACGACAATACTAATACTCAAACTATTGTAGATGCACCTCATAAAGATTTGCGTCGGGCTAGGGCTACAAGTATGTCTTTAATTCCCACTAGCACAGGTTCAGCCACAGCTATTGGGTTAATTTATCCAGAATTGAATGGTAAATTAAATGGTTTAGCCGTGCGTGTACCTTTGTTAAATGCTTCTCTCACAGATTGTGTATTTGAAGTTGTGCGGCCAACCACAATAGCCGAAGTTAATGATCTATTGAAAACTGCATCTGCACAAGGACCATTAATAGGAATTTTGGGTTATGAAGAACGTCCCTTAGTTTCTATTGATTATAAAGATGATCCTCGTTCTGCAATTATTGATGCCCTTTCGACAATGGTTATCAATGAAACTCAAGTGAAAATCTTGGCTTGGTATGACAATGAATGGGGTTATGTTAACCGCATGACTGAATTAGGGCGAAAGGTGGCTTTAAGTTTGCAGAAATAATGGTTTTCTAGGGGTGGGTTTTCAGTCCTACGCCATAAAGATTTTTGCACGCAGAGGCGCAGAGACGGAGAGAGAATTTTAGTTTGTATTTACGATTTTGAATTTTTAATCATGGCTTCTACTACTGCTTCTAATTCTAATTTCAAGAATTATATTCTGGTGACACTGGCATACTGGGGCTTCACTTTGACTGATGGGGCTTTGCGAATGTTGGTTTTACTCTATTTTAATAAAATTGGTTATACACCTATCCAAATTGCCTTTCTGTTCCTGTTTTACGAGGTATTTGGAATTGTTACAAACTTTCTCGGCGGTTGGATTGGTTCTCAGCTTGGGTTAAAAGTAACTCTTTATACTGGGATTGGATTACAGGTGTTTTCTTTAATTATGCTGTCTTTTCTGAATCCAGGGTGGGCGCAGTGGCTTTCAGTCCTTTATGTGATGGTTGCACAGGCATTTTCGGGAATTGCTAAGGACTTAACGAAGATGAGTTCTAAAAGCGCCATTCGCTTGGTTGTGCCTCAAGATGCTCAATCTTCTTTGTTTAAGTGGGTGGCTGTACTCACAGGTTCTAAGAATGCTTTGAAGGGTGTTGGTTTCTTTCTTGGTAGCGCCCTTCTTAGTTCTGTGGGTTTTATTAATTCCCTGTGGATTATGGCTGGGGGACTGGCTTTAATTATGTTTTCTGGGTTAATGCTGCCCAAAGCCATGGGTAAAATCAAGAAAAAGGTTAAATTTAGCCAACTTTTCTCTAAAAGCGCAGAAATCAATATTCTCTCGGCGGCGCGATTCTTTTTATTTGGATCTAGAGATGTATGGTTTGTTGTGGCTTTACCAGTGTTTTTACGGGGTACATTAGGCTGGTCTTTTTATCAGGTGGGGGGATTTTTAGCTTGTTGGGTGATTGGTTATGGGATTATTCAATTTTTAGCACCAACACTCATGCAGCGATTTGGTTCTGGTCGTCCACCTCAATCTCAAACTATTCGATTCTGGACATTTACATTAACGGCTGTTCCCGGTGCGATCGCTCTGGCATTACAATTAGGTTTACCTGCTAATATCGTAATTATTGCTGGACTTCTCGTTTTTGGTGTTGTATTTGCTTTCAATTCCGCTGTCCATTCCTATCTGGTTTTAGCATTTACTGATGATGATAAGGTGGCTTTAAATGTGGGTTTTTACTATATGGCAAACTCCGGTGGTCGTCTTGTGGGTACAGTTTTATCCGGTTTGGTTTATCAAATATTTGGCTTAGTTGGTTGTCTGTGGACATCAATGTTTTTCGTATTCGCAGCAGGTTTAGTTTCTCTGAAGTTACCTAATCCTCAACCTAGTAAAGCTATAGCTTGGAAAGCTGGAGACGGAGAATAATATTTCCCTGTCTAAAGATATGCTATGCAACCAGGTATATCCTACTCTAGTTGGATGACTCCAAAATTTATTTGAGTTTAAATATGGTGGTAGGCAATTGGTGACAGTTTTTGCCTCTTGCCTAAATACTAATTTGTAATACACATTTTATAATGAAGAAAATATTTCCGAATCCTGGTAGAAGTCGGGGATCTGATCTAAATTTAATCTATTGATTTATTTGAATTTAATGAAAGTTACTGATTTAATTACTTGGTTTGAAGAATGGGCCAATCCTGCTTGGTGCGAAAGCTGGGATAATTGCGGTTGGCAAGTTGAACCCGGTGTTTTGTCTACAGAAGCACGGGTTTTGGTGTGTTTAACTCCGACTTTAGCCGTTATGCAGGAAGCGATCGCTCTCCATGCTAATCTTATATTTGCCCATCACCCCCTCATTTTTCATCCCCCCAAATCTTTCCGCACTGGGGACGCTTTAACAGAAATGGTGCGGTTAGCTTTTGCCCATAACATCGGAATTTACACCGCCCATACTAATTTTGACCAAGTAGCAGATGGAACTGCTGACGTTTTAGCCCAACTGCTTGAACTTCAACAAGTATCACCCATTGTCCCTACTCAATTAGGTTTAGGTTATGGGCGTGTAGGAAGTATAAAACCTACTTTGACATTACAAGAATTAATTAACAATATTCAATCTCAATTAAACCCGCCCCATTTAATTTTTTCGCCAATGGCTGACTTACAACAGCAAATTTCCCGGGTAGCTGTTTTAGGTGGTTCAGGTGCAGGTTACATTTCAGCAGTAGTCAAAACTAATGCTCAGGTTTACCTAACCTCTGACTGCAAATTTCATCAATTCCAAGAAAGTCGTGATCGTAATCTTGTATTAATTGATGCTGGACATTATGCCACAGAACGCCCCGCGTGCGATCGCCTAGTCCAGAAATTTCAAGCCTTTAACTTAGATTGGGTCAAATTGAGCCAGCAAGATGAAGATTTCCGCCAGTTTTTACCCTAGTTAGATCACCGTAAACTATTCAGACCAAGTAATACTTACATCTTGCTTCCGTAACGCCCTGGGGATCTTATTCAAAAATTTATACAAGAAAAATTATTCACGGTTAAGAAATTAGAAACAATGTTATCATTTTCATATAATACAGATTATAACCCTGGCGAAAATCTTTTAGAGATCAGCCACTGGTTTGTCTGTACTTGGCTAGATAGTCTAGTTAAAAGGTAAAAAGCTATGTTATGTTCAGACGATTTTATTGCTAAAGCAGTCCTGGTAGGGATAAGTAACTTTCCCTGTGGAAACGCCAAATCAAAGAAAAATGTCTGTAGATGTTAACAGTTGCTATAGCTGTTCAACTAATGCGGTAAACTAAAGCTTAAGACCCAAAATTTCATCTAACACTAATGACTAAAAATAAGTGGTAAAATTGAGTCACTGAACTTACTGGGTTCTCACCGCGAAATTCACCTCTTAGAGGCTGATATTATGGGGATAAAACCCGAATTTGACAGGTTTAACTACGTTGTATAAAAAGGCAGAAGCACTACATGCTACACCGCAAAATTTATCAACTGTGTTGCGACGGGCGGGAGGTATGTGTTTTTTTGCGGGATCAGCAACGCTGGATAGAGCGGGCCCGCATCATTGATATCGAGGGCGATTTAGTGACTTTACGCTATGAGACAGACGAAGAAGATGAAGTTTGTTCTTGGGAGGAGATGGTTCGTCTTGAAAGCATCGGATCTGTTACTCAAAAATTAGCTTCAGTGCAACGCGGTAACATAGATCCGCTAACAACTGAAGAATGTCCAGAAGCAGAGCGTATCCCTAACCCTTATACTGACCTAAATCCAGATTAAAAGAGCCGTCAGCGTGTTGTTAACAAGAGGATTTAAACCCCACCTCAGCAACATTCCAGCTGTAGAGGTGACGGAATTAAACCCAAAATTAACTCAATGCTGATTGCTAATAGCTGATTAAACGCTCCTAAACTAAATTCACGTCAGGCGTTCAAAAGCAGGACAGTATCCGTCAAGGGTAACTTTGAAATTATATAAGGGGGCAGCGGGATTCCAACACCGTTGCCCCCTTTGGTGTCGGCAGCTACCACAGCACGCAACATCACTCGAATTAGGGCGAAGATGATTGGGGTTCACAAGTTCTCGTGGGGATAACCCCCGCAATACCAACTCTTCACCCTGCCAACGCGCTTCTATTAAACCCGTATCAGCGAATTGTCTCCAGCGGGGGTCTGCGGTTACTGTATCAGGGAGAGTGATGGTAATAACAGTACCTAATTCCGTCAATTCTCCCTCATAATTAGTTTCTGGGGCAGCAGGTTGTAAAAATGTTTCCCCAATTGGTAATTCTACTAGAGTTCCAGCTGCTGGTGAGTGGACATGATAGCGGTTTTGTAGCTCTTCTAAGCAAGTTAAATCTGCTAGATAGCTGGGAGAACCATGCACAAAAATAACGTGCTGGGGTCGTAAATTATGAATTAGCTGGGTTGTTCCTGGTCCATCACTATGTTGCGCTAAAAGATAACTTTCAAATTGCGTTGGCGCTAAATATTCTGAGTTAACGGGAAGATCAATTTTTTCCGGTAAAAGAATCAACCAATTGCCTGTGTTAGGTTGGCAGTATTTACGTAGATCTGCGGAAGATTCCGTGAGGACAATACAAGGAGATGTCCCTAAAGTGGCTAGATTTTCCGGCTTTAATCTTCTGACACGAGGCTTTACCCGTTCATCCCAAAATAAAGGTTGGTGTCGGGCAAAATTTTGGACGGCGGCGGGGAGATGGGGTAAAAGTTCTAAGTAGGCATCGCAACCAGCAGCTACAGCACCATCAACCCAAATATCTAAATCTCGACCTGTAAAGTGGTGATGGGAACGTAAAAGCATGAGTAATTCTTGACCTAGCCCTAATGCTGGGGTTAGTAAAATTACTGAATTGTTTTTCTCTGTGCCACTAGAACTAATGGCGCGATGAATCCTTTCTGCTAGTTGATTTTCTTGGTGACGACGATGGGTATGACGAGATGTACCATAACTACCTTCAATTAATAGCACGTCTAAATTTAAACCCCGGAGTTCATCTAGTCGTAACCCTTCGACTAAACGGGAATTGGATAGGAAAAAATCACCAGTGTAAAGTAATTAGGACTTACGCATTGACAGAATCAACCAAATATGGGGTATGGGTTTCGGGCATTTTAACGTGATTTTTTTGATGATTTTTGAGCGCTCGCTATTGAGCAGAAGTTAATCACCAAAAGCCTGAAACGAGGGATTTTCGTT
>NZ_JAQMSE010000195.1:0-2695 GCF_028330045.1 Aphanizomenon sp. CS-733/32 | reverse complement strand
GAGGTAGGGGAGGTAGGGGAGGTAAGAGTTTTACCAATTACCAATTACCAATTACCAATTACCAATTACCAATTACCAATTACCAATGACTAATAATTAGGTTCATTACCTACTTTCCATTTGATATTGCAACCAATACTCGGCTTTTGTTCACTTGTCACAGGTTGATTATTTAAAACTGCGGCAATAGCTGCCCTTAAATCTTTACCTGTTACAGGTTGATTATTACTAGGACGACTATCATCTAATTGCCCACGATAAACGAGTTTTCTGTCGCCATCAAATAAAAAGAAATCTGGTGTGCAAGATGCCGTATAAGCTTTTGCTGTTGCTTGAGTTTCGTCGTAACAGAAGGTAAAATCAAAACCCAATTCTATACACATTTCTTTTAATGATTCGGGGGCATCATTAGGATAATTTTGAGCATCATTCGCACTAATGGCAATAATCCCTAAATCACTGTTGCTGTAATCTTGATCTAATCTGGCTAATTCTTGTTGAATATGCTTAACAAATGGACAGTGCCGACAAATAAACATAATTAATAATGCCTTCTTATCGGCAAAATTATTAAGAGAAATTGTTTTTCCAGATACTACTTCTGGCAGATGAAAATCTGGTGCTTTCGTGCCTAGAGGCAACATCGTAGAAGCTGTTAAAACCATAATGTTTTAAATGTTTTGATCAGGGTTTTTTCTAATAATAGAATAATCCGTCTTGATTTAGGAAAATTACCAAATTCAAATACATAACTTATTAAAAAAATTCAGTATATTATGAATTATTTAGTTAAGTTATGGGAAAAGATCAATATTCCCTGTTCCCTGCTATAATAACTAACCGTTGATTGAAAAATTTTAATAATGATCACTTGGTGTTCCTTGCTAATGAAACAATGGGGTAGGATGACAAAACTCCTATCTTTGTTCTGTCTTTGTCTATTATTGGTCGTTAGTTGTACTCCTAAACAGCAAACAAATACACCACAGTCTAGTGCTATAAATACTACTGCGGGTGATGGTCGGATTACCGTAGGGACAACGGAAAAGCCAAGAACTCTTGACCCTGCTGATGCGTATGAATTGGGGTCTTTGAGTTTAGTATTTAATATGAGCGATCGCCTGTACACTTATGAACCAGGTAGTACAGAAATTAAACCACAATTGGCAACAGCATTACCAAAAGTGAGTGCAGATGGTTTAACCTATACTATTCCTATTCGCCAAGGAGTCCTATTTCATGATGATACTCCCTTCAATGCCAAAGCAATGGAGTTTAGCCTGCAACGCTTTATCGAAAACAAAGGTAAACCATCCTTCCTACTTTCCGATACCGTAGCTTCAGTTAAAGCCACCGGAGAGTATGAATTAACAATTAAACTGAAAAAACCCTTTGCAGCTTTTCCTTCCTTGTTAGCATTTTCTGGAGTCTGTGCGGTTTCACCAAAATCATATCAAATTGGGGCGGGAAAATTTAAACCGAATATTTTTGTAGGAACTGGTGCTTACAAATTAGCCAAATATGGAACTGATTCCTTAAAGTTTGATGTATTTGATAAATATTGGGGAACAAAACCCGAAAACAAAGGTGTAAATGTCCAAATTCAAACCAGTCCAGTCAACTTATTTAATGCCTTTAAAACTGGGGCGATAGACGTAGCTTATCTATCCTTACAACCAGATCAAATTCAGAGTTTAGAAGCAAGTGCGAAAAAGGGAGATTGGCAAGCTATATCTGCTCAAGGTAGTGTAGTTACTTATATGACTTTAAATCGCAATCAAAAACCTTTAGATAAAGCAGAGGTGAGACAAGCGATCGCATCATTAATTGATCGTAAATTATTAAATAATCGGGTATTATTATCACAGGCTGATCCTCTTTACAGCATGATTCCCACCACCTTCAACGTTTCCCAACCATTGTTTCAAGATAAATATGGTGATGGTAAATTTGAAGAAGCCAAAAAATCCTTAGTTGCTGCTGGTTTTTCCAAAGAAAATCCGGCAAAAGTGCAAATTTGGTATCCTGCAAGTTCAATGACTCGCAGTTTAGTCGCCCAAACCTTAAAATCCCTAGCTGATACTAAAATGGATGGGATGTTGCAATTTGAAGTTAAAACCGTCGAAGGTGCAACTTTCTATAAAGAAATTTCCAAAGGTTTATATCCCAGCACCTTAACTAATTGGTATCCAGACTTCTTAGATCCAGATAACTACGTACAGCCATTTTTAGCCTGTGAAAAAGGTTCAGTTGCTAAAGGTTGTGAAACCGGCGGTAGTCAAACTCAAGGGTCATTCTATTATAGTGAAGCTATGAATAAACTCATAGATCAACAACGCAAAGAACAAAATCCTGAAGCCCGGAAAAAAATATTTGCCGACATTCAAACTCAAGTTGTAACTGATGTTCCCTACGTTCCTTTATGGCAAAGCAAAGATTATGTATTTGCTCAAAAAGGCGTAAATAACGTCCAGATTGATCCTACCCAAAACCTGATTTATAAAACAATTAAAAAGTAGGAAATAGGTGACAGGTGACAGGTGACAGGTGACAGGTGACAGGTGACAGGTGACAGGTGACAGTTAATAGGAGATAGAGAGAAGTTTTCTTCCTTCTTATTTCTTTCATTCTTCATTCTTCATTCTTCATCCTGACTCCTGAACTCCTGAACTCCTGAACTCCTGAACTCCTGACT
>NZ_JAQMSE010000194.1:0-46160 GCF_028330045.1 Aphanizomenon sp. CS-733/32 | reverse complement strand
CCCTGCCCCCTGCTCCCCTGCTCCCCTGCTCCCCTGCCTCCTGACTCCTGACTCCTGACTTCTCACGGTATTATACTCCGAAAGACTTACCGCAACCGCAAGTTTGGGCGGCATTGGGGTTAGTGAATTGAAAACCACCACCAATCATGGCATCACTATAATCGAGCATTAAGCCGTAAAGGTAAAGTAGACTTTTGCGATCGCAAATAATTTTGAAGCCATCGTAATCGAAAACCTCATCGTCAGGGGTAATCTTGCTGACATCCTCAAAATCCATCATGTAAGACATTCCCGAACAACCACCCTGTCTGACTCCCACCCGCAAGCATAAATCTTGCCCTTGCTTATCTTGAAGAGACTTAACCTGACGTAATGCCGCTTCAGATAACAGAATTCCCCGTTGTTGAGTTTGAGTTGCTTGGGTCATAAATTTTTAACTCCTGAACTAGTTTTATCAATATCCCAGCAGGCATTCTTGTACCTCTGGGTTGCTATGAATGTTTTTGTATTGAGGGGATGCTGAATAAGATTAGAAAGAATAACAGATAAGGGTTTCAGATTTTCTGATTGTCAAAAAGTGCAAGGTTTTGGCTTATTGTATCTCCAAAGAGGTGCATTTTTCCTTGTCGGATTTGGAAAATAGAGGATATCCAAATAACTGTTCCCTGTTCCCTGTTCCCTGTTCCCTGCCTTCACAGACAACTTTTTTAGCGACCCCCATCTATTTTAGCGACATTACGAGAGCAAAAAAGCATAAGAAGATGGGAAGATGGAAAGATAGGAAAAAATTTTCCAAATAATCCCTTCTTTTTTCAACTGTTGCTCCTTTGTCAGCAACCTGAGATTTTTATCCTAGAATTGAGGGGTTAGGTGTGTTGAAAGATTAACCATTCCCGAAATTCCCATTCTCAATCGCTTTGTTTTGATTCACTTACTCTATGACAAGTTTTAATCGCTCTACCAGTCGCCGGTTGCAGAAATTAACCCAGATTCCTTCTGTATGGGAGGGCGATCGCCGTCCATTGTCATCACCACACACCCCATTTACAGACCCAGACACCAAAGGAGATTGCATTCTTTGGGTAGATGCCTCAGAAGGCATTGTTAGAGGCATGGACATGATAGATCCCACTCTGGGTCCCGAAGCCATTGTGCGTACCCTGATGCGGGCAATAGAACATCCCCAAAGTCCAGCCAAACCGGGTAGACCACAAAGAATAGTTGTGCGCGATCGGGAAATTCAATTTTACCTGCGCGGAGTCCTACAGGATTTAGACATTGCCATTGACTACGTACCGGAATTACCCATAATTGACGAACTATTTCGCTCCTTTGCCGAAGTCATTGATAGCCAAACTCCCGACTTACCCCCTAAATACGCCAAACTCCTCCATGATCAAGCCTTAGAAGTCTGGCAAACTGCCCCTTGGCGATTTCTAGAAGAACAGCAAATTTTATCCATAGAAATCAATCAATGGGACGTAGAAAAACTCTATGCCTCCGTCATGGGAATGTTGGGCATTGAATACGGAATTTTGTTTTATCGTTCGGAAGATTCCCTCAAACGGTTTCGGGCTGCTGTTTTAGCTGACGAAGATGAACTAAATCAAGATTTAGAAGAAGCCTTCCTCAAACAAGATTGTCTATTTCTCACATTTGACTCCCTCCACGACAACGAAGATGATGATCCGGGTAATTTGGCACAAATGCCCCTGTCCGAAATTCAACCTACCTTCGGCAATATTCACCCCCTAGAGGGATTACGTTCCGTTTTGTATGAAGAAGAGGCACTCCTCAGTTTTGTTGCCGTAGAAAGTTTATTGCGGTTTCTCCGTGACTACCATCGGCAATTATACGACGAAGATTTTCTTACCCTGAGCCAACGTTATCGAATTTCTCTACCAGAACCCGGCAACAATCGCAAATCTTTAACTGTCACTGTTTCTACCATGCCAGAGTTGACAGCAGAACTAGAGGAAATGGCTGGTTTTGATTTAGATGACGAACATGAAGACGACGAAGATGATTCCATATTTGAAGCCTTAAGAGACGACTTAATCCCAGAAGATGCTTTCATGAGTTTGGGTGTCTTACCTTGGGAAACATTAAATTACCTGCGTCAAGCACCTAATCACCAAGCAGCAGGGGAATTTGAACAAGTCGGTGATGGTTTACCTGTGATTGTCATTCAAACCTCCCGTCCCAAGGCTAAAGGGATTATTGAAAATATTCAAGCCGCTGGAGGATTAAACGCCATCTGCTTTCACACTGTCACGGATCCAGTAGATGATGATCTATACGATTTAGGTTTATTACAAACCCATAACAGTGAATTATTTTTGTTTGGGCAATTTTTAGATGATGACCCAGTGCATATAGAAGCCAAGCGAAAATGGCATCAACGGTGTCAAAATACTCAAGGACATTGTGGGTTAATCATTGCCAAAGGATTGACTGGAGCTTCTCGTGGTAATCCCCAGTTAAGAGATATGATGGCTTTATTAGAAGCTCGTGTACTTTCCTCGGAAGAATTAAGCTTGGAAACGGTTGACTAAATAAATAGATATACCTAGAATTTATAAATTAAATTACAGGATATCTATAACAATCCAATTTTGTTTTTGTAAGATTGTCCTGCTCTATTTTCTTCCCTGTTACCTACTCCCTCTTACCTGTTACCTATTCCCAGTTACTTGTTCCCTATTTACACACTGATAGGTCGAGTCAATGGCGCTCAGGCTCAAATTACCAGAAATTTCCAGTATTCAAGCCAGGTTATCGCCAAATTTATTTGGGTAAGTAGTTGACAAACTGAAGATTTTAAATAAGATTAGTGTTTTTGTTACATTTTTAATTCAGACTAACTTTCATAGTCTCATTTTTGTTTTGAGTGACCAGATCCTCTAAATCAAGTTAATATACAGCAAAGTGCATGATAATGACAAACAAAAAATGGGCGGTTAAACGCATAACAGTGAATCTAGCCACACAAGAAGCGGAAAAACTAGAAAAGTATTGTCAACAGACAGGTAGACCGGCAACGGATGTGATTCGAGAACTGATTAGAAGTCTCCCACAAGGGGAAGAGGTGACGGGAGGGTGATAGACGACAGGGAGCAGGGAGCAGGGAGCAGGGAGAAGATATTAACAACTGACAACTGACAACTGACAACTGACCAATTCAGTTACAATTTGTAAAGAAACTGAACAAGGAAGAGGGAATGCGCGTTGCAATTGTGGGTGCGGGATTAGCAGGGTTAGCAACTGCTATAGATTTAGTAGATGCTGGCTGTGAAGTAGAAATTTTCGAGTCCCGTCCGTTTGTGGGGGGTAAAGTTAGCAGTTGGGTAGATGGTGACGGCAACCATATTGAAATGGGGCTGCACGTCTTTTTTGGCTGCTACTACAATTTGTTTGAGTTGATGGAAAAGGTGGGGGCTGGTGATAACTTACGCCTCAAGGAACATAGCCATACTTTTATCAATAAAGGTGGACAAACTGGGGCATTAGATTTTCGCTTTTTCACAGGTGCGCCTTTTAATGGATTAAAGGCGTTTTTTACTACTTCTCAACTTTCGGTACGGGATAAATTCCAAAATGCGATCGCCCTGGGGACTAGCCCAATAGTTCAAGGTTTGGTAGACTTTGATGGGGCTATGAAAACTATTCGCAAATTAGATAAAATCAGTTTTTCCGACTGGTTCTACAGTCACGGAGGCAGTAAAGGCAGCATCAAACGTCTCTGGAATCCTATTGCTTACGCCTTGGGATTTATAGATTGTGATCATATATCCGCCCGGTGTATGTTGACAATTTTCCAGTTTTTTGCTGTCCGAACAGAAGCTTCAATTCTGCGAATGCTCGAAGGTTCACCTCATGAATATTTACACAAACCTATTGTTAAGTATTTAGAAGAAAGAGGCACAAAAATATACACCCGTCGTCAAGTCAGAGAAATTCAATTTGCTGAGTCTGGAGAACAAACCCAAGTTACAGGGATATTAGTTGCCCAAGGTGATACAGAAGAAGTGATCACTGCTGACGCTTATCTATGTGCTTGTGATGTGCCAGGAATTCAGCGAGTTTTACCCCAAGCTTGGCGAAAGTGGCCAGAATTTGATAACATTTATAAGTTAGATGCTGTCCCCGTCGCTACAGTACAGCTACGTTTTGATGGTTGGGTGACAGAACTACAAGATGAGGAAAAACGGGGTAAGGGCGGAGTGACACCACCCCTACAGGCAGCAGGGATAGATAATTTGTTGTATACCGCTGATGCTGATTTTTCCTGTTTTGCTGATTTGGCTTTGACTAGTCCCGCCGATTATTATCGTCCTGGCGAGGGTTCATTGTTACAACTGGTATTGACACCAGGAGATCCTTTCATTAAACAAAGTAATGAAGCGATCGCTAATCATGTCCTCAAGCAAGTGCATGAACTGTTCCCCTCGTCAAGAGATTTAAACATGACTTGGTATAGTGTCGTCAAACTGGCGCAATCTTTGTACAGAGAAGCACCAGGAATGGATGTCTACCGTCCTGATCAAAAAACACCTATCCCTAACTTTTTCCTAGCTGGAAGTTACACACAACAAGATTATATTGACAGCATGGAAGGAGCAACAGTCTCTGGAAAACGTGCTGCTAAAGCAATCCTCGAAAGTGGGAAGAAATAGGTGACAGGTGCTACGCCACGGGGACAGGTGACAGTTAGTTAAGAGGGAATAGGGAATAAGTAAAAGTTTACCAATTACCAATTACCAATTACCAATTACCAATTACCAATTACCAATTACCCATTACCAATCTAAAATCTAAAATCTAAAATCCTATGAGTGAATGGTTAGAACACAGCGTTCAAGTAGAAGTAGAAGTTCCCATAGAACTAGCATGGGGATTGTGGTCTGATTTAGAGCAAATGCCTAAATGGATGAAATGGATTGATTCAGTGACAATTTCTCCAGATAACCTAGAAATTTCCCTGTGGAAACTCAGTACAGGCGGGTTAGAATTTACTTGGAAATCCCGAATTACGAAGATGATTCCTAATCAAATTATTCAATGGGAATCAGTTGATGGTTTACCAAATCAAGGGGCTATTCGCTTTTATGATCGCCATGATATAAGTATTGTGAAAATGACAGTTTCCTATGCTATTCCAGGACTAATTGGTAGACTGATGGATAACTTATTTTTAGGAAAAGTGGTAGAATCCACAATTCAAGCAGACTTGGAAAGGTTTAAAGAATATGCCTTAAACGTGAAAACCAATTAAATTTGACACTCTCAGCGGCTTTAGCTAATGAGCTTTACCCTTACCGGATATTCCTGTAAAATTGGGCGCTGGTGAGTTGGCGTATGAAAGTCGAAAATTCCATCTCTCAAACTCCTACTCTCTGCGCTTGGAGCGTCTCTGCGGGAAATAAAATCATACCTTTACTCAACAGCACTGTATAATTTATGTAACAAGTGTAATATTAGTTCAAGTTCAGCGAGGAAATTGTGGCTCCCTCTATTCACACCAATCATACATTAGTGTTAGTTGTAGATGATGACTTAGTTATACAAATGCAACTACGTCTTGCTATGGAAAAAGAGGGGTATGAGGTAATGGTAGCTGCTGATGGTAAAGCTGCCCTGGATATTTGCCTGAATTCACCGCCGGATATTGTGCTACTGGATGCGATGATGCCAGTAATAGATGGTTTTATTTGTTGCGCCCAGTTACACGCACTTGATCCCAATATCTCTATCTTGATGATTACAGGACTTGATGATCAAGGTTCTGTAGATAAAGCATTTGAAGTTGGTGCTGTTGACTATATTACTAAACCGATTCATTGGGCAGTTTTAAAACAAAGAGTGCGCCGCTTACTGCAAATGCACTGGCTCATCAAAGAATTCCAGTATACAGTTAAACGAGAGCAGTTGGTCGCTAAAATTACCCAAAAAATTCGCACATCTTTAAACTTAGAACTAATTCTGAGTACAACGGTTATAGAAGTCCGTAAATTATTAAAAACTGATCGTGTCATTGTCTATCGGTTTCAACCGGATGGAAGTGGATGTGTAATAGTTGAGTCTGTAGACCCTGAATGGAGTTCTATGTTAGGAAGAGTATTTAAAGATACTTGCTTCTTGGATAAATACAGTCATAAATATCGGCACAGTAATGTTTATGTGATTGAAGATGTTAATGATGCTGGTCTTTCCCCATGTCACATTGATTTACTTAATGGATTACAGGCTAAAGCAAATTTGGTTGTCCCCATTGAACAGGAAAACAATATTTGGGGATTATTGGTAGTTTATGAATGTTCTAAACCACGCAAATGGGCTAAATCGGATATTGATTTACTTACACAATTGACATATCCATTAATTATGGCTATTCAACAAGCAGAATTATATCAACAGTTAGAAGTTGCTAACCAGAAATTACAACAACTGGCAAACATAGATAGTCTGACTCAAATTCCTAACCGTCGTTCCTTTGATCAAGTTTTAGAGCGAGAATGGAAACGATTAGAAAGAGAACAAGTGCCATTATCATTGATTCTTTGTGATATAGACTTTTTTAAGAATTATAATGATACCTATGGACATCAATTGGGGGATGAATGTTTGAAGGAGGTTGCTAAAATTATATATCAAGTAGCCCAACGTCCAGGAGATATAGCAGCCCGTTATGGTGGTGAAGAATTTGCCTTAGTTTTACCGAATACAGATACTACTGGTGCAATTTGTATTGCGGAAATAATTCTTGCTTATATTCGCACGCGGAACTTAATTCACGAAAGTTCTCAAATTAGTTCACATCTTACCCTGAGCCTGGGGATTGCGACTATTATTCCCCAAAGTAGCAGTTCTCCAAAATGGCTAATTGCTAAAGCGGACGAAGCCCTTTATCAGGCAAAACTGACAGGACGCGATCGCTACGCCATTTATGAATAAAGCCTTGGTGAATTGGGGTATGCAAGTCGAAATGTCAATTAGTCCAAACTCAAGTAAAGTTGACCACCTTCAAAATTTGACAAATGTCTTCAATTGATACTCAGGTTTTAGAATCCCTACTAGATATGCTCGAAGGTGATCAGGACGTGTTGGCAGAAATCATCAACTGTTATCTGATGGAATCTCCGAAAATTATCGCCGCTATTCAAACATCTGCAAGCCAGGGAGATGCTGATAACCTGGGAAAAACAGCCCATAACCTAAAGTCTAGCAGTGCTTCTTTGGGAGCAATGGATATCCATCAGCTTTGCTTAGAGTTAGAATCGAAAGGGAAGAATGGCAATTTGGCAGGGTCTTTAGAATTGGTGTCACAATTGATTAATGAGTATGCACAAGTTGAAATTGATTTAAAGAAACTATTACAAAGTTTCAGTTGCACCCCTAGATACCTGTGAAGAATTGCGTTTCCAAGTGGATGACGTAGTTTGTCTACAATCTCCAGAAGTAATGTCTGCAATTGGTTTATGGTACGATGATTTTAGCCAAACCACAGATCACGAAGTTAATACACTTCTCGGAAATTAATTATATCTCACGCAAAGGCGCAAAGGTAAGAGGTTTCAAAATTAATCTTTTAATTCAGAAATACCCAAAATTTTTGCAGCTAATTCTGCCCATTTTACTCCAGCCAAACTAGGCAAAACCACATCAGCAGCCCCTACCCTCTCCTCTGGTCCCAAGCCTACCACCCACATATTTGCTGCTTTAGCGGCTGTAATACCTACGGCTGCATCTTCAAAAACCACACATTCATCTGGGGGAATTTCTAACTGGTTGGCAGCATTCAAAAATAAATCTGGTGCTGGTTTGGCAGATTGGACAGTATCACCATCAGTAATAACATCTATTGTACTGCCAATTCCCAATTTTTCAATCACTAAACGGGCATTTTTACTAGCAGAACCAATGGCGATTTTGATCCCAGCTTGATGCAATTGAGCCAACAAAGCCACAGACCCCGGTAATAAATCTGCGGGTGTAATATGATGAATTAGTTCTACATAATAATTATTTTTCCGAGCCATCATTTCCTGAATTTGCACTTCTGAATATTCTCTATTACCAATAATTAACATCAAAGAAGCGCGACGAGACACACCCCGCAAGGATTCATTAATTTCTCGATTAAAAAATAGCCCTTCCTCATTGGCTAACTTTTGCCAAGCTTGGTAATGATATTCTGCGGTATCAGTCAACACCCCATCTAAATCAAAAATCACACCCCGGATATTGGTTTTCCCAGCCTTGGGCAATTCCTGACGCAAATCAAACTCGTGCCATTTGCCATGCCACTGTAACTTAAATTTCAGCCTTGTCCAGGTTGGGGGTAAGTGGGGATTAGCTATGAGGGCATTTTCTCTGAATTGGATCCCACCGAAACCAAATATTACAGTTTGCCAAATGCCTCCAGCACTAGCACCATGTATCCCATCTTGGGTATTTCCGCGTTTATCTTCTAAATCTACCATTGCCGCTTGCATAAAGCATTCATAAGCCTCCTGTAATTTGCCCAAATCAGCGGCTAAAATGGCGTGAATGGCAGGTCCCAAGGAAGAACCATAACTAATATCTGTGCGGGGGGCGTAATAGTCCCAATTTGCCTGTAATGTTGACTGATTGTAGGGAAAATCGGCAGATTCCCGCATCAAATACAGAAGCATTAATACATCTGGTTGTTTAATTACTTGTCCTTGATTGGTTTTTTCCATCCCCAAAATAATTTGGATTGATTTTTCTCGTGGTTCATAAGCAGCTAAGTTAATATTATCTAATTGAAAAAATCCCTCACATTGCTCAATGAGTAAGGTTTCTGGATTGTGAAGCATGAGAATTTTAGTGATAATTTCTCGCCAATGTGTGAGAACTTCAGAGGTAATTTGTAATTTTTGCTCCAGTTTTATTGCTACTTCTGGGAAAGTGGAATGCAACCAATTATAGATAAATAAAGCTTTTCCTAAATGCCATTGCACCATCCGATTTGTAAAACAATTGTTATGGACTGATTCGTGATATTCATCTGCACCAATAACTCCCCGAATTTCATAACATTCTAAGTGGGGATTAAATTCCACTCGACTACTCCAGAAAATGGCGGTATCTAAAATAATTTCTGCACCATAATCTCGCATCCACTCATGATCTTCTGTCACTTGCCAATAATACCAAATAGCGTAAGCAATATCCGCACTAATATGAATTTCTCGATCACGACACCATATACGGATATCTTCGGCATAAAAATCACTTCGTAGTGACCAGCGCGGTGTGGCTTCATCCCCTGTCACCGCACTTTCCCAAGCAAACATCGCCCCCTGATAGCCATAATGGGCGGCTTTGCGTCGCGCCCCTGGTAAAGTATGATAACGGTAACTGAGTAAATTACGGGCTAAGTTTGGTTGGGTGAAGGTAAAAAATGGCAGAATAAAAATCTCTGTATCCCAAAAAATATGACCGTGATAACCAAAGCCGGATAGGGTTTTTGCAGGTATACTAACTTGATGATTATTTTTAGGTGCAGCAATTAGTAACTGAAACAGATTGTAACGCACTGCAAAAGCTGCTGTCATATCCCCTTCAATCATAATATCACTTTGTTGCCAAACTGTGTCCCAGGCTTGGGCATTGGCATCAATTAAGATTATATAATCTGGTAAACTTACGAGTTTTTCTTTAGCGGCTGCAACTGGTTCTGTTATTTCATTAGATGTAAAAATACTCACTATTTTTACTATAGTAATCGTCTGTTGAATTTGACCTATCACAGTTGCATTCAGGCTAGGATAACCAGGTGTAGTGTTGATTTGTAAATCCGAGTTAGTCCCGGAAATATTAATTTTTGCCGCTATACCGACATCTATGCGGCTACTGCGAGTGCGACTATGCAACCAGAATCCTTGTGTAATTTTATTTTGATCTAATCTTTCCCAGTGATTGAATCCTTGATTTTCTGAATAGCTATTTACACTGGCTTGAATTTCAATTAAACCATCAAAATTTACTGGTGTTATTTGACAACGTTGCCCTACTATATGCTCGTCAGCTAAACTAGCAAAACGTTCAAAATGGATATCTATTACTTTACCATTAGGACTACACCAACGTAAGCAACGACTAAGAATGCCATGATGTAAGTCTAGTTGACGGTGATATTTTAAGGTTGTACCTTGATCAAGGCGAAAGCGTTCTCCCTCAATTATAAATGTTAATGGTAGCCAATCTGGACAGTTAACGAGTTCGGTGTAAACTACGGGAACATCATCGTAAACGCCGTTAATAAATGTCGCTGATAATGCACGGGGATAGCCTTCTTCAAAGGTTCCTCTTGTGCCTAAATAGCCATTACCGATGGTGAAAATGGTTTCTCGGCTGTGCAAATATTCGGGATTAAATTTGGTTTCAGTTAGTATCCAGTCTGTATAACTAAGGTTGCGAAAATGGTCTTTTTTATCCATGATTGTAGATTAGTTATTTTTGTTTTTTTAATATTTAAAATTTACGTAGGTTGGGTTGAGGCACGAAACCCAACAAACTTCTGTAAATGTTGGGTTTCACTTCGTTCTACCCAACCTACAATTTTCTACAATTTTTATTTTTGCTGATGAATGTGTTCTGATAAAATATTGTCGGCGATAGGTTTATAAAGGAGATGAAATAAACTTTCCATGTAACGATCTCTAGCTTCGTTATCTTCAGGATAAACGAAGTTCCAAAAACTAAACATTTTGGCTAATAACAACAGTTGATTTGTGTGGGAATCCCAGTTATATTTGTGGCGAATCCGTTCAATCATCCATTGAGAATTTTCTAGCCAATGTTCTGGATAATTATGGCATTTTTCTAAGAAGTTAGTAATTGTTTTGGCTGTTCCTTCCAGGTTTGTGGGGTTGAGATTAAATCCTTTATTGTGACTTTCAATAATTTCTAATGAACCACCAAATTGAGTTGTAAAAGTTGGTAATCCAGAAATCATGGCTTCTAAAACACTTCTGCTAAAGGATTCATAAAGGGCAAAGTGAATATAAATTCCTTGAAAATCTGCAATTACACGATAGGTTTCGGCGATATCGCTTAAAGGAAGACGCATTCCTAACCAGCGGATTTTATGGTGAAGATGATATTGATGAATAATTGCGTGAATTTTTTCTATTTCTTGAACTTCTTCTGGGTTTGTTCCTGAATCTGGATGCAGTTTACTGGTTAATAATATGAGATTACATTGTTCTTGTAATTCTTGACTTTTACCGAAACATTCAATTAAACCTGTGAGGTTTTTGATTGAGGTAATAGGACTAACAGAAAATATCGGTTTTTTATGAGGATGTTCTAATTTACCAATAATTTGTTGGTGTTCTGCATGGAAAATTAGGTTTTGGATGTGTTGACGACGATGGGATTCTCTATTGGTTGTTTCGTTGTAGGGGAAAAATATATTTTCACTGACTCCTGGAGAAACCATGTTGAATTTAGGACTAAATAAATCAATGCCATCAATTACATGATATAAGTTGGGCATGGTGAAACATTTATAGGATTCATATTGTCCCATTGTATCTGGTGTACCGACAATCTCCTGATAGGATGATGTGATGATAAAGTCGGCGGCATTCATGCTGATTAAATCAGCGGTAAATTGGGCAGAAAAATGATATTGTGATTCTAGATCTTGCCAATATAAGTTACTAAATAGAAATTTAGGTTTCTCTAGAGAATGGGCGATATTACATTGGGTAACTTTCATTTTTCGGGACAGAATAAAAGCGACTAAGTTACCGTCACTGTAATTACCAATAATTAGATTTGGCTTGCCTTTAAATTGGTTTAAAATTTCTGTTTCGGCAGCAAGGGCAAATTTTTCTAAATAAGGCCAAACCTCAAATTTAGAAATCCAGTTGTTGGTAATTTCTGGTTGAGATTCTGCAAAAGGAACGCGCAAAATCCAAGCATTTTCTGTATCATCAACTTTTTCTAATGGTAAGTTACAAAATGTGCCTTCGCAATTGGGAATTAGTCGAGTTAATATAATGATATGGGGTTTAATTCCTAATATATCTAAACCTGCAAGTTTAATTTCGGCTCGCATTTTGTTTTCTAAACTCCGGGCTTGTTCTAAAACATAAATAACTTGTCCTAGTGTTTCATCTCTACCTAAAACATCTTCTTGTGCAACCCAACCATGTATGGAAATGAGGACGACGCGGAAAACTGCACAAATGCGAGAAACAAAGGTTTCTAAAATAGCAGGTTCGGGATTATCTATGAGTTTTTCGAGAAGTTCTAAGGTTTCTCTAACTCTGGCTGCATTGTTACCCCACCCTGGTTCTAAACCGAGTGATTGGAGATGAGAACAAAATTTTTCATAATGTGTATCGGGGGATAAATTACTAACAAATTCTAAAGCTAGTTTGATTTGTTTGGTTAGTTGTAATCCTGAATGAATGTGATTACTAATTAATAGGCTAATGCCATTATATTCTAATCTTTGTAGTGATTGAAATAATGCGTGAATCCAATATTCAGGATCTGTTAATGATTGATTACAAAAATAATGATTGAGAACGGTTAAACCTTGGCCAATATTTCGAGAATCACTAATTCTCGGCGCTGCTGGGTAGAAGGGATGAAGATCAATTTCTAAAATGTGGGGTTGGTAACGGTTGACTAGGCGATCGCTCGCATCTAATAATGCTTGTGATGTCATTAAGTCAAACTTGGTCAAATCAGTGCTTAATAACCATACCTCTTGACTGGCAATTTTGGGTCTAAGAACGAACCAAATATTTTCACTATCTAGAATTATTTCATGGGTGTACTGAATAAATGTTCCTAGGCAGGAAGAGTGATAAAAATAAGCAGGTTTTTGGAATTGGTGACAATAATCTGCAAAGGCTTGTAAAATCTCGTTTCTTAAAAAGTAACGTTTATGATGATTACCCAATCCTAAGATAAACTCACTCAAAGCATTTTTTTCATCACTATTAATAATAGTTTGCACCAATTTATACATTGTACATTACCAAACTCTAGCGAAGGTCAGAATTATTGATCTGCTGTTTTGAGTTAATCGTAAATAAGTTACTCAATCATTTACTTCTAACTAAAGGATGAACTCTAACCTCATCTTATAGATAGGGTTTGCTGAAAAAGTTGTCTGTGAGGGGAGGTGACAGGTGACAGTTTCAACTGTCTGGATATCCTCAATTTTCCCAATCCGACAAAGAAAAATGCACCTATTTTGAGACACCATTAGCCAAAACCTGGCACTTTTTTGTGGTAAAAATCCGCGAAACCCTTTGTTAATAAATGGTTTTAGGTTTATATGTCCATAGCTTGCGTGACGACGTAGAAGTCATACGCCACGCTACGCTATCAGCAAGCCCTAGATAGAGAAATATCTATTCGTTACAGCAGAGTTTTGACTTGTATTAATTACCATTTTGTAAATCTTACTTGTGACACTTTTTTAATAGTCCATGAAAATAAGAATCAAATATTACATATACAAATATTACTCAATTCAGCAAAATCTGAATAATCATATCCCCAAGGAATTTTGGAGGTTGAGTATGTCGTGATGAGGTGTAATTAATTTAGCCAAAAAATTGAAAATGAATTTGTGACCCCATGGCAAATTTAATTTTGTAAATATCCCTTGTGCCACTATTTGAATAGTCATACACGCTAAATGCTTTGTAAATACTGCTTGTGACAGTATTCAGACAGTCATGCAACATGGAAGTACATTTTATCTACAGTTTTGTAAATATCTCTTGTGACAGTATTTAAATAGTCATTTAATTTGTAATTTGTAACTGATATTTTCTGTAGTATTTATATAAACAAAGTGCCAATTTGGCTCACTAATTACAGGAAACATAGTATTCTGCATATAATAGTGTCACAAGGAGTATTTACAAAACCATAGACAGGAAATATCTCAATGTTGTATGACTATTTAAATAGTGTCATAATACGAATATCTGTATTTCCTATTTTTTACCAAACAATCAACTTGGGCATACAATGCTAGAAATTTGCCTGTATTTTTACTGACATAACGGTAATGTGTTCAGTAATTTTTTCAATTTATGCACTTAAAAATTGCAAGATTTAATCTATTGAGATTACAAATTGCCAATGAGATATCACTAATTGAATGTATACCACTGCTCAATAAACCTCACAAAAAATTAATAAAATTCTCTCATAATCACAAATAATATTGATATTTAATCGGTAAGTTATCGCTATACTCGAACTTAGATATCGAAGTTATTCACCAAGAGAATCAAATCCTGTGCATATCATCTGTATATATTGCTGTGATTGCATAAATATCCGCTTGATTTGTCCCTATTATTTGGAATTTAGGAGATCAAAAGTCAAGATTTAAAAGGCTTGTCAAATCAGGAGTAAAATTCCTCAACTTGACTATAAAAGTCTGATTATTTTGGACTAAAAAGATTTTCTGTTCTGAATATTCACGAATTATTAACTTTCCATCCTACAAGATTAGATCAGGGTTAGTTATGAACTATCAGGCTTCTTCTGCTCAGAACGATTTTCATAGTGCCATCACTCCCGAACAGTTCAATCATATCATTGAAGCTATTACTGATGGACGGTATTCTTGGGCTTGTGTGTTGATTTTACGTTGTATTGATTACAATCCAATTCACTATATCCCTCAACGGACTTACAGCCGATTAATTAAAGAAAACCGTCAAGTTCATGGAACAGCTAGTAAACCAAAAGCAGATATTTGAGTCTTTTGTGAATAGTCATATTTACAAAGATTCATCTCAATTACTAAGCCAAAAGCTAGAGTAACTCAGCAGAAAGTTATTCCCTAAAACTAATAATTTGGGATTTTGTTCCTATCTAGCCCCATGCTACATTTAGCATGGGGGGATTTTTCACGAACTATCTTATAATTGTTGAAGGATTTACAGCAGATTGCAGATTAATGAGGTGCAGGATTTAAATTCAAAGCCAGACAGCAAGCTAGTTTTACTCCTGACTCCTGAGTGGGCGCAGGCCCTGCGCCCCTACCTCATGACTGTATGTTTTAGAAATATTCTGCTGGGTTTTTCTGACAAGTTCCTCAAACTTTCATTTTCAATTCAATGTCACAACTAGGGAATTTGGGTCTAGAAAACCGTCAATTAGCCGAAATTTAGTAGTTATTAAAGGTCAAGGAAATGAATATGAAACCCTTTGCAACTATAGATGGTAATGAAGCTGTGGCGAAAGTCGTTTACCAATTAAACGAAGTTATTGCCATTTACCCGATTACACCATCTTCACCGATGGCGGAATGGTCTGATACTTGGATGAGTGAGGGAAAACCGAATATTTGGGGAACTGTTCCTGCGGTGGTGCAGTTGCAGAGTGAAGGGGGGGTTGCAGGCGCCGTACATGGGGCGTTACAAACTGGTTCACTGACAACAACCTTTACAGCATCTCAGGGGTTAATGTTGATGCTACCAAATATGTACAAAATTGCCGGTGAACTTACACCTACAGTATTTCATATTGCGGCGCGATCGCTTGCAGCCCAAGCTTTATCCATTTTCGGAGATCATAGTGATGTCATGGCCGCAAGAACTACAGGTTTTGCCATGTTATGCGCTGCTTCTGTACAAGAAGCCCATGATTTTGCCCTAATTTCCACAAAAGTAACTTTATTATCTCGCATACCTTACTTACACTTTTTTGATGGTTTTCGCACTTCCCACGAAGTCAATAAAATAGAAATATTAACAACTCAAGACTTACAAAAATTTATTCCCATAGAGTTAGTAATTGCCCATCGTTCACGGGCTTTAACACCTGAACATCCGGTATTACGAGGAACAGCCCAAAATCCTGATGTTTATTTTCAAGCAAGAGAAACTGTAAACTCTTTTTATTCAGCTTGTCCAGATATTACTCAACAGGTAATGGATGAATTTGCCCAAAATATAGGCAGAAAATATCAACTATTTGAATATCATGGACATCCAGCAGCAGAAAAAATAATTATTCTCATGGGTTCTGGTTGCGAAACAGTTCATGAAACCGTAGATTATCTCAATCAACAAGGTGAAAAAGTCGGAGTTATCAAAGTTAGATTATATCGTCCCTTCGATACCCAAAGATTTATTGATTCTCTTCCCCAAACTACCTGCAAAATTGCTGTTTTAGATAGAACAAAAGAACCAGGGGCAATTGGTGAACCTTTGTATGTAGATGTAGTTACAGCTTTGGCAGCAAACCAACTTCACAAAATTCAAGTTGTGGGGGGAAGATATGGTTTATCTTCTAAAGAATTTACACCAGCAATGGTAAAAGCGGTGTTTGATAATTTGGAGTTAGCAATACCAAAAAATCATTTTACTATCGGCATTAATGATGATGTTACTCATACCAGTTTAGCATATAATCCCGAATTTAACATTGAAGCTGACAATATAGTTAGGGCAATTTTTTATGGTTTAGGTGCAGATGGGACAGTGGGGGCAAATAAAAACTCAATTAAAATTATTGGCGAAGAAACAGATAATTATGCCCAAGGTTATTTTGTTTACGATTCTAAAAAGTCTGGTTCTGTCACAGTCTCTCATTTGCGCTTTGGTAATCAACCAATTCATTCTACCTATTTAATTACTAAAGCTAACTTTGTCGCTTGTCATCAATGGGAATTTATAGAAAAGTTCCCGATATTAAAAGATATTATTCCTGGTGGGACATTTTTACTAAATTCACAGTATCACAAAGATGAAGTTTGGGATAAATTACCCACCACCATGCAAACAGAGATAATTGACAAAAATCTCAAATTTTATGTCATTAATGCCTATAAAGTCGCCCGTGAAGCGGGAATGGGTGGACATATTAACATCGTTATGCAGGTTTGTTTCTTTGCTGTTTCTGGTATTTTACCAAGGGAAGAAGCTATAGATCAAATTAAAAAATCTATTCGTAAAACCTACGGTAAAAAAGGTGAAGAACTTGTACAAATGAATATCCAAGCAGTTGATAAAACCTTGGAAAATCTCTATGAAATTACAGCTAAAGAACTGTCACCTGTCACCTATCACCTGTCACCTATTCTCAATAATGCCCCTGCATTTGTCCGCGATGTATTAGGGAAAATGATAGTTCGTGAAGGTGATGATTTACCTGTAAGTGCATTACCTGTAGATGGTACATATCCCACAGGTACATCTAAATGGGAAAAACGCAACATTGCTGAAGAAATTCCAGTTTGGGATGCTGACGTTTGTATTCAATGTGGTAAATGTGTGATGGTGTGTCCCCATAGTGTCATTCGCGCGAAAGTATATGCACCAGAAGAATTAGAAAATGCCCCAACAACTTTTAAAAGTGCCAATGCAAAAGAACATGATTGGCATGATTTAAAGTTTACCATTCAAGTAGCAGCAGAAGATTGTACAGGCTGTGGTATTTGTGTTGATGTTTGTCCCGCCAAAAATAAAGCCGAACCGCGTAAAAAAGCCATTAATATGGCAGCGCAAAAACCATTGCGAGAACAGGAACGAGAAAACTGGGATTTCTTCTTAAATCTTCCCAACCCAGATAGACGGAATTTAAAGTTAAATCATATTAATCAACAACAGATGCAAGAACCGTTGTTTGAGTTTTCCGGTGCTTGTGCTGGATGTGGAGAAACACCTTATATTAAACTTGTAACACAATTATTTGGCGATCGCATGATCGTTGCCAACGCCACCGGTTGTTCATCTATCTATGGTGGTAACTTACCCACCACACCTTGGACAAAAAACGCCGCAGGTAGGGGTCCTGCTTGGTCTAACAGTCTCTTTGAAGATAACGCCGAATTTGGCTTAGGTTTCCGGGTTTCCATAGACAAACAAGCCGAATTTGCCGCTTATTTACTCCAACAACTTGCACCCCATATAGGTGAAACCTTAGTCTCAGAAATCCTCAACGCTGAACAAAAAGACGAATCGGATATTTACTCTCAACGAGAACGAGTTTCCATTCTTAAAAGAAAACTAGATCAACTTCTTGAATCTATAACCGAAAGCAATCTAAAATCCAAAATCCAAAATCTTCAATCCCTCGCTGATTATTTAGTCAAAAAAAGTGTTTGGATCATTGGTGGTGACGGTTGGGCCTATGATATTGGTTACGGTGGATTAGATCATGTCATTGCTAGTGGACGCAACGTCAATATTCTCGTCTTAGACACAGAAGTTTACTCTAATACTGGCGGTCAAATGTCCAAATCTACCCCTAAAGGTGCAGTAGCAAAATTCGCCGCCGGTGGTAAACCCGCAACTAAAAAAGACTTGGGTTTAATCGCTATGACCTACGGTAACGTTTATGTTGCTAGTGTAGCAATGGGCGCAAAAGATGAACAAACCCTGAAAACTTTCTTAGAAGCCGAAGCTTACGAAGGTCCATCCTTAATCATTGCCTACAGTCATTGTATTGCTCACGGTATCAACATGAGTACAGCCATGCAAAACCAAAAAGCCGCTGTAGACTCTGGACGCTGGTTATTATATCGCTATCACCCCGACCGCATTAAACAGGGAGAAAACCCCCTACAACTCGATTCTCGCACCCCTCGCATACCAATAGAAAATTCCATGTACATGGAAAACCGTTTTAAAATGTTAACCAAAATTAACCCAGAAACAGCAAAAGAACTCCTCAAAGAAGCCCAACTCGATGTTAACACCCGTTGGCAAATGTACCAATATTTAGCCGCCAGAAAATTACAATAAAGCTAAATTACGAGTCATACCATTTCTTTGTAAAAATGCGCCAAATTTTTTGAGATTTTCTGTCTCTGTGTCCTCTGTGCCTCTGTGGTTCATTTATCTGAATTGAATTAATATCAGGAGTCAGGAGACAGAAAGAAAAAATTACCCATTACCAAATTTATGAACTTAACTACCACATATTTAGGTTTAGAATTAAAATCTCCCCTAGTTCCCTCCGCGTCTCCACTTTCCGAAGACATTGATAATATTAAACTAATGGAAGATGCAGGTGCAGGTGCTGTTGTTATGCACTCACTATTTGAAGAACAATTAAACTTAGAAAAATCCGCACTTCATCATCATTTAACATATCATACAGAAAGTTTTGCCGAAGCTTTAACCTATTTCCCAAACATCGCTAATTTCCGAGTCGGACCAGAAGAATATTTAGACCATATTCGCAAAGCTAAAGAAAAAGTGGATATTCCCATTATTGCTAGTTTGAATGGTTCTTCCGTTGGCGGTTGGACAGAATATGGTAAACTCATGGAAGAAGCAGGAGCATCAGCACTAGAATTAAATATTTACTATGTTCCCACTAACCCAGATTTAAGTAGTCATGATATCGAGCAAAATTATCTTGATATTCTCACATCTGTTAAAGCCGCCGTCACTATTCCTGTAGCCGTAAAACTGAGTCCTTACTTTACTAATACTGCAAATATTGCCAAACGTTTAGATCATGCCGGGGCTGATGGATTAGTATTATTTAATCGGTTTTATCAACCAGATATTAACTTAGAAAATTTAGAAGTCGAACCTCATGTACTTTTAAGTACCCCCCAAGCCATGCGTTTACCCCTGCGCTGGATAGCCATTCTCTATGGTCATATTCAGGGTAGTTTAGCTGCCACTAGCGGTATTCATAACGCCCAAGACGTGATCAAAATGTTAATGGTAGGCGCAAATGTAACTATGTTATGTTCAATATTATTACGGGAAGGTATTAACCATATTCAGTGTTTAGAAAAAGACCTCCGTCAATGGATGAAAATACATGAATATGAATCTGTCAAGCAAATGCAAGGTACTATGAGCCAGTTAAATTGTCCTAATCCTAGTGCTTTTGAACGCGCTCAATATATGAAAGCTTTACAAACCTATAACCCAGATTCGGGTAGAGTTTATACACCATCTTAGTCCTGACTCCTGACTGGGCGCAGGCCCTGCGCCCCTACCTCCTGACCTATGAAAAAACGTATCGGTATTCTTACTAGTGGTGGTGATTGTCCTGGTCTAAATTGTGTGATTCGCGCGGCTGTGAGTCATGCCACAAGGACTTATGATTGGCAGGTCGTGGGTATCCCTTACGCCACCCAAGGGTTGCTAGAACAAAAAACAGTGCCGTTAAGTATACATGGTTGGGATTTGCGCGGGATTGACCCTTTGCTAAATATGGGGGGAACGATTTTAGGTAGTATTAATAAAGGGGATACTTTAGCTCATGCTGATGAAATATTAGCCGGCTATAAAGCGATCGCTTTAGATGCTTTAATTATTGTGGGTGGAGATGGTAGTTTAGATATTATTCATCAACTATCAGTTTTGGGTAATTGGAATTTAATTGCTATCCCCAAAACCATTGATCATGATATCGCTTTTACAGAACGGGCAATCGGCTTTGATACGGCAGTTAATACCATTGTTGATGCCATTAATCGGCTCATATTTACCGCTGCTAGTCATGACCGGGTAATGATTATCGAAGTCATGGGACGCAACGCGGGACACTTGGCTTTACACTCAGGAATTGCCGGCGGTGCTGATGTGATTTTAATTCCCGAAGTCCCCTATACTATTCAGGGAATATGTAATCATCTGACCGAATTACGCGAACAGTGGCAAAAAAAATTCGCCATTATAGTTGTTGCTGAAGGTATATCTGTTTGCACAGAAGATGCAGATAATCTTTCTACTTGCACAACTCCTAAATGTGGTCAAGGTCAATATATTGCCGAAAAAATTGCCAATTGTAGTCATCACCTGATTGATACTAGAGTTTCTGTCTTAGGACATATTCAGCGCGGTGGTATCCCCTCAGCTTTAGACCGTCTCACAGCCACCATGTTTGGTAAAATTGCCATTGATTTAATTGCCCAAAATCAATATGATCAAATGTTAGCTTGGCAAAATGGCCAAGTTGTTACTTTCCCCATTCAAGCCGTGATAGATAATAATCCCTCTCTTGTTAATCCTCACGGTGATTTAGTCCAAACCGCTCGGTCTTTAGGTATATATATTGGTGAATAAGGTGACAGGTAATAGGTGACAGGTAATAGGTGACAGGTGACAGTTTCAGGTAATAGGTAATAGGTAATAGGTAAGAATTCCTGATATTCACCCTCCCCCTGCCCCCACTCCCTCACGTATTACTCAACTTCAGCGAGCGCTTCTAAATGAAAAGCCACATTTTTCAGCGCCATTTCAATTTCGTTACTATAAGAAAGACTTCTCCATCGTGGTGTTGTAGCATAGTCTAAGGCATTTGTATCCAAGTATTCTGCAAAAATTACCAGTTTTTCGGGGTCTGTTGGGGCTGTTGCCAACTTTGCTAAAAATTCTTCAGGTGTCATAGATTTGCCAGGAAAGAATAAAAGTCTCATGAATAGGTCAATTCTATGAGCATAAGTGCTGTAATCCCTAAAAGTCTGTTCAAAATACTCAAATATTGGTAATTAGGGTTTGCTGAAAAAGTTATCTGTGAGGGCTAGGAGTCACCTGACTCCTTTAGTATATAACTCAATGTTTCCAGTAATTCTTGATTAGTGTAGGGTTTTAATAAAATCGCAGGAACTTGATTTTCATGACTTGGTTCCAGCATATGTTGGATATTGCGTCCACTACAAGCAACTATTTTGACTTGAGGATTGATTTTTTTCAAATTGGAGATAGCAGAACTTCCATCCATTTCTGGCATCATCATATCCATCAATACTACTCTAATTTGCTGTTTGTACCGGGCATAAATAGCGATCGCCTCCATCCCATTTTTAGCAGTAATAGTTTGATAATTGTAGTTTTCTAAAATATTTTTCGTCACTTCCAGCACTTGGGGTTCATCATCCACCACCAAAATTAACTCTCCCCGTCCTGGATACATTTCCTCATAATCCGATTCTAAAGGCATAACTTCCTGATTTACCGATGGTAAAAATACTTTAAATTTACTGCCTTTCCCCACTTCACTATCAACATTAATAAAACCCTTATGACTTTTAATCGTTCCTAGCACTGTTGATAGTCCTAATCCTGTTCCCTTACCAATATCCTTAGTAGTGAAAAATGGCTCAAATATTCTCTCTAATATTTCCGGTGGTATCCCCGTCCCCGTATCTTCCACTGTAATCACAATATAATTTCCCACACCAGCATAATGATTTATCCGTCTCATCTCTTCACTAATATACAAATTTTCCGCATAAATAGACAGATTGCCACCATTAGGCATGGCATGACCAGCATTAACCATTAAGTTAATTAATACCTGTTCCAGTTCATTCTTATCCCCAGATATCGTCCATAATTTTGGCGGGAGATAGGTGAAAAATTTGATAGATTGAGGAAAGGAAAATATTTCCTTCGCCATCTGAATAGTATCCCTAATCAAATCACCAATCTGAATAATTGTATATTGAATCTCTACTCCCTTCGCAAAAGATAAAAGTTGTCTCACCAAAGCTGCCCCTTTCTTAGCATTAGCTTCAACACTTGTGAGCATTTGCAAACAATTATCTTTGTCTAAGGAAGATTTACTTTTTAGCAATTGAGCATATCCTAAAATCGGTGTTAAATGATTATTGATATTGTGAGCAATCCCACCAGCTAAAGTCCCAATACTTTCCATTCTTTTAGCATGAATTTCCATTTGTTGAGCGCGGGCAAACTGATCTTCTAGTTGTTTCTTTTCAGTAATATCAGTATCTACCGTGAGAATAGATTTAGGTTGTCCATCAGTATCTAACATCAATGTCCAACGACTTTGAACAATAATTAGTTGATTCGATTGTGTCCGTTTGCATAATTCACCCTGCCAACTTCCCACTCTCACTACAGTTTTCAGAGGAATGATCTCTTGCTCATGGGAAGTTGAATCATAAAAAATATCCTTGGGATTCTTGTCTAAAACCTCCTGACGTTTCCACCCATATATCTTCTCTGCACCCTGATTCCAAAAAAGAATTTGGGCTTGAAAATCACGGACAAAAATTGCATCAGTTGCAATATCTAAAAGGGCAGCTTGTTCAGAGAGTTTCTGTTCAGTTGCCTTCCGTTCAGAAATATCTCTAGTAGTACCAATCATCCGAATCGGTTCACCATTTTCATTACAGTAAACTTTTCCCCTAGAACTCAACCAATTTAGACTACTATCACCACCAACTATCCGATACTCACAGACAAAATCAACTTTTTTCTCAATAGAGGTGCTCACACATTTTTGAAACCGCTCACGGTCTTCAGGATAGATTAACTTGAGAAAGTCTTCACAATTAGGAGATAAACCATCAATAGGTAAACCATACATTAAACCCAAATTAGGAGACCAGAGAGTCTGATTGATTTGGATATGCCAATCCCAAATCCCAATTTTACCCGCTTCCAATGCCAATGTAAGTCGGGCTTCACTTTCTTGTAAGGACTTTTGAATCTGTTTTCGTTCCACGATTTCCTGTTGCGATCGCTCATTAGCAATCACTAATTCTGCCGTGCGTTCTTTTACCCTGGTTTCCAAAACATCGCTATTTTGACGCAGGGCTGCCTCTAATTTTTCCCGTTCACGCATTGCAGCTTGCTGTTCACTAATATCAGTTATTGACCACAATAACCCAGTTTGTTTACCTTTACTATCAGATATAGGATTTACTCTCACACTAGCAGAAAATAGCGAACCTTTTCGAGGCTGGAAATCTATTTCCCATTCCTGTAAATGCTGCAATTTTTTTAACTGAGATACGAACTGAGAGCGGTACTGTTCAGCAATATATACCACTAATGGTTTGCCAATCAGATGATTTTGACCCACAGACAACAAGGATGCTGCTCCATAATTAGCTTGCTGAATTATCCCTAAACTATCAGTTACTAAATAACCATTAGGTGCAAATTCAAATAAATCTTGATAGCGCTGTCGTTCAGCTTCAGTAGTTTCACGGGAATAGATCAACTGTTCATTTTGTTGTCGCAGTTCTTCTTCCGCAATTTGCAGTTCTTCTAAGGTTTCTTGAAGTTGCAGATTAATTTCTGTAGTATCAGCAAACTCTGCTTTTACCCATTGTTGTAAATAATTGGAAGTTTGCCAGCGAATTACTTCTAATTCTTGATTAATTGGTGTGTGTTTTGGATGAGAATCTGCAAACTTTTCTTGTAATACTTCAACCACACCCACTATTTTTTCTATATTTAAGCTTTGTAATAGGTCTTTTTCATGAACAATACCGATTAAATTGTCTTCGTCATCTACTATAGGTAAATGTTGAATACCATGCTGCTGCAAAAGTGCTAACACGGTCAAAATATGCTCAGAATCTGATTCTTTGAGCATAATTGGTGGCTGACTCATCACATTCGCCATTTTCGCTGCTGATAAGTTGGTATTTGAGGCAACTACCCTCAGTACATCCTCAATGGTCAAAATTCCTTGTAATTTCTTGCCCTCTACCACCAAAACATAGTCGTTTGCTGCTTGAGTTGGATAATTAACTGCAACCTGATTCATCAATTTAATAGCAGCCATTACATAACTATCAGAACTAATAGTTAAAGGAGAATAATTAATAATTTCACATAAACTAGGTAAACAAATTAACTCCTTATTCATTCCATCAACTAATGGGTTTGATGGCTGCGTCTGATCAATAGATACTTCTGTAACTAATTTCATACCGATAAAACTATGCTAATGAGGGTTTACTGAAAAAATTTTTAATATTTGAAAGCATCGGTAAATTGATTTTTATCAAAATATTTCATTGTCTTATCAAATTGTAGACTTAAAAATTTATATATAAATTTTTAGTTTTGTAAACATTTTCAATAGTAAGCATTGACCATATAAAATATATGTAGCAATTCTAAATGAGCCGCCAGAGTTCAAAAGGCTCAAATGCTCATAAAACAAGGGTTTTTTTATCTACATATTTTCCCACAGTTGAGTAGGATTGCTATGATCGTATAAAGGTAGGCCTCAAATTACAGCAGAAGATTGCAGATTAATGAGGTGCAGGATCTAAATTCAAAACCAGACCGCAAGGCAGTTTTACCCCTAACTCCTGACTCCTGACTCCTGTTTTAATCTAATCACTTGTGTTATTACAGATAAGAATAACTCACGCTGTATAATTAACCCATCTTCTCAATCAATACCTTGTTCATTTTCTGCTGTGTTGGGTTAAGCGACAGCGCAACCCAACGCTCATGTTGGGTTTCATGCTAATTGCTCCGCGTTCACGCAGTGTCCCTCAGGGATACGTTTACGTTCCACAACCCAACCTACAAATCAGGGCCTTTTCTAATTTGGACAAGGTATTGCTCAATCAAACAGTATTTTGATTATTGGCGAGTAGTTCATTTATATTAGCTAAATCCAGGATATATGTGGCAACAACAACAAAAAGATAGTGTAATTATCAAACTGGCCCTATTAATGGCCATAACCACCGCCCCAATGGTAGCAAATTTCCTGATTTCCCTACCCATCCAAGCGGAATCCAAGAGTAAAACTCCAGATTTTCCCCTGCCGGAAAAGGTAGAAAATGGGACTGTAGTTAAAATTGATGGTTCTCGTAACTCCCTACTTGTCAACCAACGCTTAAAAGAAAGGTTTGAAACCCAGTTTTCGGGAACTCAGGTAGAAATTGCCATCAATGGCAATGAAGATGCTGTAAAAGCCGTTGTAGATGGTAAAGCTGATATAGCATCCCTTGGTCGCAACCTCACTCCAGAAGAAAAAGCACAAGGTTTAAAACAGGTGCTAGTGCGTCAAGAAAAAATTGCCATCATTGTTGGTATGAATAATCCCTTCTATGATGGCTTGACTACTGAGCAATTTGCCAAGGTTTTTCGTGGAGAAATTACAGATTGGTCACAATTGGGAAATGCTAAGGGTAAAATTAGATTTATAGATCGTCCCTTCGATAGTGATACTCGTAATTCCTTTGGTGAATATTCAGTATTTAAGTCTGGCCAATTATTAACAGGTGCAAATGCGGTGCAAATGGTGGCAGATAACACGCCTAACATTATTAAAGAATTAAATAATGACGGCATCAGCTATGTGTTGGCAAGTCAAATTTCTAAATTGCCAGATGTGCGGGTATTAAAAGTAGAAGATTTTTGGACAGATAATCCTAAATACCCTTTTTTCCAGTCTTTTGTTTACGTTTATAAAGCAAATCCCAGTCCTAAAGTTAAAGATTTTCTAGGTTTTGTTTTAGCTAAACCAGGAGAAGAGTCTATAAAAGAGGCTAAAGAAGCAGAAGCAATTGCTATTGCAGCCAGATCAATACAAATTATGTCTGTGCCTATGGCTAACGTCTCTACAGCTACGCCTTTAACAACTCCTTCAGAAACACCTACAGTTTCTCAAAGTCCCCCTTTAGTAACACCAACCCCTGAAACATTAGCTATACCCGAACCTAAAGAAACTGGAGGGGAAATACAGTTGATAAATCCCTTTGATAATCCCTCCATCATTACCAAGAATATGCGGTTTTTCTTACTAATACCTTTATTGCTAATTGCGGGATTAAGTAGTTTTTTGCCATTGTGGTTGAGAAGGAAAAAGCGAACTGTCAGCAGCAAAGCAGAGACATCCTCAAATCAAGAAAGTGATACTCTTCCAGAGACAATGTTTACTGTGTCAGATTCAGAAGCATTTGCATCAATATTAAATAATAATGGCAATAGTAATGGTAATGGGCTTAATAGTGCAAATTATTACAAAGAAGATGATGACCAGGAAATAACGGCAGTCAGTAATATAGCCATTATGGATGCACCACAGACACCTTCCTCCAATAGTCAAATTCAGGAAATGTCCGAAATTAATCTTGATCTCAACTATGATGAAGTGGCTTGGGAGACAGAAGACCCGGTAATTGTCGTCAGTAGTTACTTTCCACAAATCCCGAATATTCACCACCAGCCAATTAATGCAGATATTTCCAGCAATGAAGTCAGTAATATTCCATTAGAAGCACCGGAAACGCCTGTAACTAAATCTCATCAAAAGATTACATCCTTATCAGAATTACTTGGTATTACCTCCACACCAGTTAAGCCAGATAACAGCCTCACAGAGGTTCTGAACCTAGTCCCAACACCTCAACCAGTCAGCCAATCATCACAGACTCAAGATTTATCATCTGACTTACCATCTGATTTACCATTCGAGTTAGGTGAGGCTTTAAACGCTATTACTAGTCAAATTACCCTCAATACCCCGGAAATAGAAGAAGAAATATATCCTACTCCCTGGCATCTGGAGGCTACAAATGAAGCCATAGCAATGGAATTAGATGCTGAAATAGAAGCCTGGACTAATATTAATCCCATCAATGCGACTGGAAATACTAGAATTATTTTCACACCCCGCACTCCCAAATGGGCTTACCTATCTTGGTATATTTCTGAGGATCATCAACAAATATTGCACAATCAAGGATTTACCATTTTGGCTATCCGGCTCTATGATGTTACCAATCTTGACCTCAGTTATCAGCTTCCTCATTTCGATGCACAATACGAATGTGAAACCGCAATCAATGATCGTTATGTACCTATTCCCAGAGGTGAACGGGACTACATGACAGAAATTGGTTATGTGAATAATGATAATCAATGGTTGTGTTTAGCGCGTTCTGGAACAGTTCGCATTTTTAGTCGTCCCAGCACAGATTTCTGGGTTGTTGTTGATACAGAATTGGTTCTTCATGGTGCTACAGAAGCGGGTGCAAATGTCACCATTGATGGTCAGAAAGTTAAGGTCAATTCTGATGGGACATTTAAGTTAACTGTTCCTTTTGTGGATAATTTAGTTGATTATCAGATAATGGCTACTTCTGCTAATAGAGAACATACGAAAACTATTGATCAGAAGTTTTTCCAAGAACAGAAAGAGGGTTAGTATTGTATAGATCCCCGACTTCTCGAAGAAGTCGGGGATCTGAAAGGCAATCTTAAGAAATCATGTCAACAATAATAGATAAAGGAACATGAAAAAAATAATCTCGTTGAAATTGTTCTTCTCTGACTGCGGCTAAAAATTGGTTAATAACATGATCTGCTGGTTGGAGATGATGTGTAGAATCCCAGATTATTTGTAAATGATTATCCTGACCTTGGATGATAAACCCTAAATGTTTTAATGCTTGAAAACCCAAATATAGGCTTTGGTCACTAATACCTAGTTTCTCTAAAAGTTGGACATGGGTAACAGGTTGATTTGTGCGACTGAGGTATTTAGAAATTCCTACTAAAGTCAACCAAATGTCCTTGGGAGTTAAATTATGGGGTTTTCCCCAAGCAATAACTAATTGTTTTTTCTGATTTAGTGATTGCTTGAACCATAAACGCAAATTATCCCAATTAGTAGGACAATCTTGCATAATTAATAATGATTGTTCTGGGTTTAGTTCTGTTAAACCTTGTTGATTTCGCCAATCTAAAATCAATGCTGAATTTTGGGTTTTTAATTCGCTTTCGGTATTAGGACGGACGGCAATTAATCTAATCTCATAACGTTTTTTAAAGCTGTTAAAATCAATTTCGGCAATACAATCACATCTACCAATAGGCAATTCTTCTTTATAGTGTCCCCACCAAATTCCCGGAAACGGATTGTTGGTAGAATTATCTCGAATATTAAAGTCTGTTTTAATATATTGGATTTTATTGCCTTTTAAATCTTCTTGATTTTTATGCCAAGAATTTTCAAACCAACAGTTTTTAATTAATAATTTGGGGATAGGATTGCCCATTCCACAGGGTTCTAATAGTTTTAATTCTAAAAATAAATCCTTGCCTAAATCGGCAACTGTCACAACCAAATCAGCTTGCACTGTCGGAGTGAGATTTATTCCTCCTAAAGATTGACGTAATTTCTGGTTAATTGCGGCTGTAAATAGGGGGATATTTTCTACTAATAAACTCAAACCCGCTGCAAAGGGATGTCCGCCAAAACGATGTAATAAATGGGCTTGTTCTTGAACTAGTTGATATAAATCAACGGAGTTAATGGAACGGGCAGAACCTCGGGCTAGAGATGGGCTAGAATCTGTCTGATTTTCCTTTGCTTCTGTGCTTAACAAAATTGTCGGTCGTCCTGTTTCTTGGGCAATTTGTCCGGCAACCAGACCTAAAACACCACCTGCCCATTGAGGATCTTCTAAAACGATGACGCTGGTGGTTGATAAGTCTAATTGACTGAGTTTTTTAGTAACTTGGACTTGGACATCTTTTTGTAAAGATTTGCGACGGGAATTAGCTAATTCTGTTGCTTCTGCAAGTTGTTGACAACGCTGCATATCTCTACTGGTTAATAATTCTACACAGAAACTAGCATCACCATGAATGCGACTAACGGCGTTAATGCGGGGACCCAAACCAAAGGAAATATCTGTGGGGCGATCGCCACTTTTCTGGCATAATTCTAATAATTTACCTACACCTGGTCTTCTTCTTTCTGGGGGTGGTTTTTTATAATCTGTGTGTAATTGTTGAATTCCCAACTGTGCCAAATAGCGACAATCACCACTTAATTGGACTAAATCAGCAATTAATCCTACTGCTACTAAATCTAATAAATCTGTTAATGGATGTTCGGGAATATCTGGTAAACTTATATATAATGCTTCCACCAATTTATAAGCAACTGCCACACCGGAAAGATGATATAAAGGATGTTCTTTGGCTAAATAACGCGGGTTAATAATGGCGACGACCGGGGGGCGTTCTCGTGGTAATGTATGATGGTCAGTCACAATTATATCTATCCCTAAATTTTGGGCATAGATGATTTCTGAAATATTTGTACTGCCTGTATCACAAGTAATAATTAATTTACAACCTTGGGCGGCTAAATTATCAATTCCTGACTGATTTAAACCATGAGATTCTGTTAACCGATTGGGAATATAATAACTTAATTGACGATGTTGCTGAAAAAATTCACCTAAACCATCCCATAATACCGCAGTCGAGGTAATTCCATCGGCATCAAAATCTCCCCAAATAACAATTTTTTCTCCTGTTTTCCCGGCAGTTATTAACCGTTGTACAGCCAAATTCATTTCCTGACCAAATTCAAAAGAATTGGCAGGTTGATAACTTTGATAATTAATAAAAACCGCTAACTTTTCCTGATCTTGAATTCCCCGTTGCCAAAATAATTGAGCAGCAAAGTTACCACCTGTTGTTGGTGCGTATTTTTTCACTAATTCAATAAACCAATCTGGGGGTTTTTCCTGTGTTGTTAAAATCCATTCCATCTTAAATCACATTCTAACTTTTGTATTTCTCTCCGCGCCTCTGCGTCTCTGCGTGAGACAATCTTATTCTTCAAACTGATATTTCAGCAATATTTTCTAAATTAGGAAATTGCTGGTTAATATCTTCTGTTGCTTGTGTGATTTTTTGACGTTGACACCTCATGGCATATTGACAAGATTCACATATTTTATGGGATTTGGCAATTTGTGGTAATGATATATGATTTTGATAATCCTTTACCCATTGTGTGAGATTGTTTAATAGTTGATTTAATTCCTGTGCTGTTTTCTGATGTTCTTTTTCATTATAACAAAATTTAATATGTTTAGTTTGCTCTTTTGATTGCACAAACCAGTAGGTTAGGGAAATATTTTCTAATAGATAGTTGCTAGTTTCCCCCATGACGTACAGATACAGTTTCGTTTGCCAGTTTTCAGCTAATTTTTCTCTTTTTGGTGGTTGGGGATAGGTTTTCCAGTCGAGAATCTGGGCTTGATTTTGGTCGGCAATTAATAAATCATAAATGACAGTCAGGAGATAATTGCCAATTTGTAATGTTCGATAATGTTCGCTTTCTCGAAAAGTTTGATTATCAATATTAGTTATAAATATTTCTGGAGCAATTTTGCTAAAGTCAGTCATCCAATTTTGTAATTGAGGATCTGCTTGTAGTAATTTATTAATAGGTAAATCCATTTCTCGCTGCTGCATCAGCAAGTGAAACCGACTACCTAAAATTTGATATTCTTCGTGTTTACGATCTAGAGGAGTATTTAGTTGTTCTAAGTAGCTATGTTGGAATTTGCGGGGACAAGCTGTGAGTAAGTTGAGATGTCCTTGGGAAAGTCGGAGTATGGGGGGAGAAGTTGGTAGCATGATTCTATTTTATTGATCTAAATCCAAAAATAAAGATTCTATATCTCTATACCCACTAACCACTCGAACAATGACAATACTATTTTCTAATAACCGATAAAAAATTATATAACCATCAATGGGAATACCTCTTGATGCAGCATCTATATGGCTATAACTACGCCCAATTTTAGGAAATTTTACTATATTCAAACACTTGTTATTAAAATCCTTAACAAACTTTTCTCCTGCATCAATATTGCGCTGAAGAAAATAATCTAAAATATTTTCTATGTCCTGACTTGCCCCTACAGATAGAATATACTCCATTATTTTTTATTCTCACGAGCAATTCTAATTTTTTCTTGTAATCTAGCCATAACAACATCACTACTAACCACTTCACCTCGGTCAATTTGGGCAAGTCCTACAGCGACTTTTTTGCGTGTTTCTTGTTCCCATTCCTGATCCTCTTTTTTCCACTCGGATAACACTTTAAGTGCTTTAATTATCACATCGTCGGCATTGGTATAATGACCTGTGGCAATATAGGACTGGATCAGTTCTTCAGTTTCTGGTTTTAGTTGAATTTTCATGATTTATAATCATCAATTACTTAGTAAAAAATAAAAGGTAAAAGGGTGAACTGTGCATTCTTCATTCATCCTCTTACCTTTATCATATACCTGATGCTTATCCTATATTATCTCGTGCATCTCTCACTGCGGCAATAAAAAAGAATACGGTGAGAGGAATGCTCAAAGCTAGGATAATGGCAGTGGTTGGGACACCAAAATCTGGTTCTCCATAACTCAATTCAAAAACTGAACCAACAGCGGCGATCGCTGCAATACAAGCACCACCTAAAAATAAACCGCTTTTTGGAGTTAAATACACTACTAGACCACCCTATACTACTGGTTTCACTGCCTGATACGAGAAGCCATTTTTAGATAACTCTTCGTTTAAAGTCAAGGAATTTTCTACACGATCTACAAATACCACACCATTAAGGTGATCCAATTCATGAAGAATACAGCGACCGAGTAAATCACCTGCTGTTAAGGTTTGGGGACGACCATATTCGTCTTTATAGGCGATTGTTACCAATTCTGGACGTTTTACATCTAGGAAGACGTTAGGAATACTTAAGCACCCTTCCTGAGCCACACAGAGCTTACTGCTAACCTGTTTAATCGTAGGGTTAATTAACACTAATGGGGGATGATTAGGTTGATCTGGTTCGCAGTCAATCACGATAAGTTGTTTATTGATGCCAACTTGAGGCGCAGCCAAACCAATGCCATCTGAGCTATACATAGTTTGCAGCATTTCGCGTACTAGTAGACGGAGTTCGTCATCTATTTTAGTAACCCGCTTTGCCGCTTGACGCAAAACGCGATCGCCTAAGTAGTGCATTTGCAAAGGTGGATTTTTTAACTTTTTCTTCTCGACAGCAATATCAGATGGCATGGTTTTCGATGGCTTGATAGTGAACAATATATTTTAATTCTATCGTTAGTAGGAAGGGAACAGGGCGCAGGGGGCAGGGGGCAGTTTTATTACCACTGACCACTGACCACTGACCAATAACTAAACTAAAGCCACAGGACGACTACCGGCAGCATGACGGTCAATTACTTGATCAATCAAGCCATATTCCCTAGCTTCAGCAGGAGACATGAAGAAATCACGTTCTGTATCTTCAGAAATTCGCTCAAAAGGTTGCCCAGTATGTTCAGCAAGATATTCATTCAGCCGCTGCTTGTGATACAAAATTTCGCGGGCTTGAATCGCAATATCAGTCGCCTGTCCTTGTGCGCCACCGAGAGGTTGGTGAATCATAATCCGTGAATGGGGTAAACTCATCCGCTTACCCTTTGTACCCGCGCTGAGGAGAAAAGCTCCCATACTTGCGGCTAATCCAGTACAAATTGTACAGACATCGGGGCGGATATGCTTCATTGTATCAAAAATGCCCATGCCCGCTGTCACTGAACCACCAGGAGAATTAATATACATATATATGTCCTTCTCCGCATCCTCAGAATCTAAAAACAGCAGTTGGGCAACAATCAAGTTAGCCAGATTGCTATCAACCTGTTCTCCCAAAAAAATAATCCGCTCACGCAACAGCCGTGAATAGATATCAAAGGCACGTTCGCCTCGACCCGATTGTTCAATAACGATAGGAATCATTTAGGGTGTTTTTAGCTATTTTTCATTTATTCTATCGGTGACAAAGGCTGATTGTGTTGAAATTGCCGATTAAGATTCAAAGAAACTGGGCAAAGAGAACAGATAGAATCTTTTGTGAAGAAATATATCTTATGTAAATATCAGTATTTATACGGTTTCTAATAATTGAGTAATTGGAGTATTAGAATCATCTGTTTCCGTAAATTTAAAAATAAATTCGTATTTTCACGACACTTTTTAGAAAAACAACCGTCCCAGTTGTTAGGTACACATAAAGAGAGAGCTAGATCACATTCTTTAACAGATTTCTGCGATATTCTCAAATTATATTCACCGAATCCGATAAACCAATAACGCAAAGTGTATTGAGAATAACCAGTTCCGATGGAAGTCCCATCCATATAAATGAAGAGAGGGGTATTATGCTAGAAAAACTTATACAAGCAGCCTTTATTACATTTTTATTGCAACTTATCGCCGTATTGAGTAACACTACTCCCATACGTCCCAAAGCAGTCTCACCTCTTTCAGAAATGTCAGTGCCTATCATTAGTTCGACTTTTCAGGTTGCGGAGTAAAATGCAAGATATAGGAAACAGGGAATAGGCAAGAATTTGCCCTTTCCCTGATTATCAGTCTTTTATTTTTAACACAAACAGCAGAAGTCCCACATCTCACTCTTAGGAATGTGGGATGAATGCGCGTGAGTGAGGAATTGACCATAATTTTTAATGTCCACCTAATTAGATTGATTATTTCCTCCTGTAATGCTGCGGAAATATAGTCCACCAATACTAATCAGAAATACCAAATACCCCACTGATTGAACAATATAGATTTTGTCCCTATAACCAAATAATGATTTAAGAATGATACCGGGGAACTGTTCATCTGATAAGATTTTTTCGGTATTCCAAGCTATTGGACCTAAGATGCAAGAGTGAATTTTGGTAAAGTGTTCATAATAGAAACAAAGATTTTCTGAAGAACGACTACTCAAAGCCAGATTAGCTATAGCTTCATCAAAATGTTGCAACCCGGAAACTACTAACCCAGAAACAATTAAGATTAATAAAACGCCCATGATTTGGAAAAATTGGCGGATATTAATTTTCACACCCCATTTAAATAATAGAACCCCAATAGTTGCGGCTGTTGCTAAACCACCCAGTGCGCCTAAAGTGGGTAATAAACCTTGTTGAAAATTGGCGGCAACAAATAAAACAGTTTCAAATCCTTCGCGGACAATGGCAACTAAAATTAAACTAAAAACTCCCCAAGCCGCATTTGAGTTTTTGCCTAATGCGTCTGTGACTGCTCCCTCAACTTGTGCTTTCATAAATCTGGCTTGTTTTGTCATCCAGATTAGCATCCAACTGAGCATGACTATGGCTAAAACACTAAATATGCCTTCTAATGTTGGCTCAACAACGGAGGTATATTGAGGATTAATAGATCCTAAGAATTTAATGATCCCCGTAAATAAAACACCGATTAAGGCACTAACTATAATACCAACAATAACACCAGCATAAACCCAAGGATTCAATTGAGATTGTTTGGCTTTTTTTAATAATGCGAGGACAATACCCACAACTAGAGCGGCTTCTACACCTTCTCGGAGGGTAATTACAAAAGTAGGTAGAGCGGTACTAAAATTCATTTTATTAGTTGGTTGTTAGTTGTCGGTTGTCAGTTGTCAGTTGTCAGTTGTAGATTTTGCTGCTTCTCAATTCTGACTCCTGACTTCTGACTTCTGACTTCTGCTGTATTAGCTGAAATCGCGTAACATTTTCTTGAGTTCGAGATTGTGCATCTCTTCTTGTCCGATCATACCACGAGTAAATTCTTCTAAATAGATACTGGCATTGCTGACAACTTCTAGAAGACTTTTGTACATATCCAAAGCTTTCCTTTCATGGGATAAACTTTCTTGCAAGATATCCTTAACGTTATGTTTGAAAGTTTCTTCCATTGGAGCAATTCTCAAGGTAGGATGTCCTTCTAAACCTGTGAGAATTTCCCCGACTTGTTGAGCATGAAGTAACGATTCTGCGGCTTGCGCTTTGAAGAATGCCACAATGGGGATTCGATTAGGTCCCGTCACCATTAAGGAATAATGGGTGTAACGAACTACCCCTGCTAGTTCAAATTCCATGATGGCGTTGAGAATATCAATGGTTTTTTGGTGGTCGAGTTCTTGCATTAGTTGTTAAGTTGAGCAAAGTTACATGAGGAGAGTTTTTAGCTACTAATTATTAGTGAGCAGTTATACTTTTTTCAGGTTTTAAAACCCCAAACTGGTTTCACTTTTAGTTTTTAACTATTTTCTCTCTTATTCACTATTTTAAACGTCTTATTCTGGACTTCCAATGGTGTGAAAATACTAATTTTGTGCTTTAGTGCTGGTTTTTGTTCGCACTTTTTGGGTATTTTCCTCAATGATTTTTACTAGCTTGGTAACATCTTCTGAAGTGCTGACTGCTTGGACTGGAGGGATAGCAGTAGGCCAAACTTTCACCAATTCCATAAAAGCTGTATCTATGGCTTTGTGCGACTCAGGATGTTGTTGAGTCATTTGGCTAGAAATACCTTTATATAGTTCTTGAGAATAGACTATAAAGCCACGAGAATCTTGATACTCAATGGGGGCGGTAATTTTGCCGTTGGCAATTGCTGCACCATATTCTGAGTTAGCGGCATCTAGTAAACCGTTGATAACTTGGAGAACAAATTTGGGTTTGCTACGTTCTGCGGTTGGTAAAGCGGCGATCGCACTATCCACAGCTTGCACGGAAGTGGTAAAGTTAGTTTTAATTTTGGCATCCTTGGGATTAGATTTAACTAAGTCGGTTAAGCTTACCAAATCACTTTTAAATTCTTTAACTTTGCGTTCTTCCAGTTGTTCTTCAACATCAATATAAATCTCCTCAACTGGATGTCCAATATGGGGTTGAGCCTGTTTAGGTTGATTTTGATCTAATAATTCTTTGGCTACTAAAAGATGCCCTTTCATTAATCCCAATTTCGTCATGTAATCAATATCTTTTGCTTCACCAGTCAGCACAACTTCCTCAACTGTCACCATGTCTTTTATTTGATCAAACTGGGGTTGAGTAATAACTTTTTTGCTAACTAAATCCCCTGGACTGGCGTAAGGACGGTTGGCTTGAATTTTGTTTGATAAAGCTGGGACTCCTAATGTAGCTTCTAATTTATCTAACTGCGATAAAATTGCATTATTGATATTAATTTTAGCTTTACCACCATGACCACTGTGGGTGGTAGTTTCTGCAACCGTCGCTGTACTTGTGGCTGTACTTGTTGATTTAATGTCGGCTGTAGGTGTGTCGCTGGTACAAGAACTCAGGGAAATTATGACACAAGCAGCGATAGACAAGAATAGGTAACGGGGTTTAATCATTTTTGCTCCAGGATTGTGGATTGGGTAAAAGTCTTTTCTGATAACCAGTCAAAAACTGATAAAGATTAGTAATAGATGTTTATAGATATTTATCATAGATGAGAGTATTTTTCAACTAGTTATTAGGTAGCAACTGCAAGAGTCAATACTCCCAGTAAGACAAAGACATATTTGTGCAAAGCTTTACTAGAAATTCTTTCTTGACTGAAAGTGGATTTAGTTTCTGTCTGCATAACTTAACTCCTGATTTGATTTAGTAACTGATTATGTCAAAGGTAAATAAGGGAATAAAGGATGCCAAGTCATAGCAGTAGCAGCAACAATTAAGGCAAACATCCGGAAAAATATGGTGCTGGATTTAATATTCCTATCCTTATCCAGCATTAGTCACAAAAATAGACATCTCATCATCACCTGCGTCCTTATCCACAGCTAATAACATAAATAATACTGTGCTTTATTGCAGAAATAATATTGACTTAGGAACTGTTATCGCTAAATTAGCTATTGAGAACAAATAAAGATTTTATTTATTAACACAATGGTGATAATTATATCTTATGTATTAAGCTAATAAGATTTGTATTTACTTTTGTAAAGAAAATTATGGTTGGTTGAATATGATCATTATATTAATTAATCTGCTTGTAGAGGATATAGAGGATAAATTCAATTAACGAAAAGCCATGTTAGTTTTTCTGTGATGAGTGAGATGATTAACAATATTTTTAACTTGCTCAATGCTGAGGTTTTCCTGTTCACTGACTTGCTCAATAGTGGAATTATTCGCTAGAAAGCAAATCATTTCTTCATATCTTTGTGTGTACTTCCTGCGCCAATTGATAAATTCCAATTGTTCTGTTATGTAACGTTGACAAAATCGGCAATAAAACTGACGACGAGGCAAATTTAAGTACACTTGTTTACCGAAAGCGGGTAAATCCCTAACTAAAATTGGTCTAACTTGATGTAATTCGGTTGTATAGTTATGGCAATAACAACAGTAAATTCCCGACACTAGAATGCTTAAATTAAAATTAAGAGAATGATCTGAATCATGCCAAGATTCTACTTGTACTCCCGGTAAATTAATCAACTTAGTTAAATTTTGATTCATTGATAAATATAGCCTACTGATCATTAGCTAGTTGAGTAATTGAGATTATCTAGTTATGACTCCATAACATAAATGAGAAAAATTCTCAAAATTTAGTGGAAAAAGAATCTTAATAGCATATCAATACCTAAACGGTAAGTATGATTAGGATTTCTTGGCTAGGTTTTGGCATCTTTTTCTGCGACTACTTCAAACTGTCCCATACACCCGCTTTCAGCGATCGCATCTTGATGAGGATGAAACATATATTTACCTGGATAGCGGAAAGCAAACTCTAAAATATGCCTTTCAGCGACACCCATTGTTAAAACATCGGTTTTCTCACTGGGTGTCATTGTCATACCGGAACGATAAACATCAAAAAAGTTAGCGTGCAGGTGAAACGTCACAGCAGGATCAAATTCAATAATATTCAAAACATAGACCCGGATCAACTGATTTTGGTAAATCTGAATGGGGTGATGCATATAATGATGTGGCACACCATTAAAAGCATAATATTCATTTTTGTTATCATCATTTACATCATAACCAGACATAATTAAAACAATTTCATCAGCAGGGGGACGAGGTTTAGGCGGGTCAATGATAAACATTCCATATAAACCTTTAGCAATGTGGCGAGTAACTGGGGCAACGTGACAGTGATATAAATGAACGCCATAGGGTTCGGCATCAAATTCATATATGGTCGCTCTACGGTTACTTACAGGTCGTATTCCATCCATTTCAGCAGGATGAACTCCATGAAAATGTAAAGAATGGGAATGTCCAGCATTATTGAGAAAAAGTATTCTTATTCTTTCTCCTTCTTTAGCCCGGAGTGTTGGTCCGGGAATCCGTCCGTTTAAGTCCCAAATGTTGTAAGAGACAGCACTATTAAGCTGAATGGTGGAAGTACCAGCAGTTAGCTGAAATTCGCGGACTGTGCGCCCATTTTCCTGCTTAATTGTTCCATAATCAAAATCTCGTAATACCTGCATAGGGTTAGTAGCACCATTAGATGCTGCCATTTCCATCGCTGGTACTCTGACACTGGGATGATTTTTGGTATTCAACATCTGCCAAATTATCGCTGCACTTAGGACTCCAGCGCCGGATAATCCTATTTGCAGCAGTTGGCGACGACTCCAGATTTTATCTTTACTGAAAGTAAAGTTGTCAGACATGAGACTAATAGGGATATGGGTATAGGAGGAATTGCAAATAATTTGCAATTAGCTTTAGGCATAATATAAAAATTAGGAATTATTGTCAATAACTTAGAAAAATAATTTTCAGGATTTAGATCCCCGACTTCTCTAAGAAGTCGGGGATCTTGCTATTTGCTATACCTGAGTTCGACATAACGATAATGTCAAACTCAGGTAATGTCGTTGCGTAAGCGAAGCGTGGCGTTAGCCATATGGAACGAAGTGAAGGGAAGCAATTCCAAGGGTTGTGATTGCTTCCCTTCCCTGGCAATGACTGTAAATATTTTTGTCCGATTACTTAATAAAGCCACTTTCAAGCTCGCAGGTTTTAATCTGGAGGTAAAAGTGGCTTTAAAATCAGCTTATTAACAGGTTGTTATGGTGATGAACTGACAACCCATCTATTCTCTACCTGTCGGTAAACCTAACTTGTGATTGCTAGGACTAGGAGAAGATTCATTGTGAGTGATTTTCAACTTGGGTTTGGGACTACCGCCACCGCTGCTGCGTCTGTCGTCGTTACCCTTGCCTTCTTTTGACCAAGAGGAACGACCACCGCGACCACCACCGGAACTGCGTTCACGTTCGCCACTATCACCACGTTTGTTGATTCTGGGTTTCGGAGTTGGGCTTTCCTCAACAGGTAGGTCTACTCCTGATAGTAACCAAGCGGGGCGGGTTTGATCGTAGGCGATTTGTAAAGCAGCAGCAGCGATCGCATGAGCATCATATTCCTCAATCATTTCGCTGATAATCGGCAAGAAGGAAGCTAACCGTTCCCCAGTTAAAGCTTCAGCAACTTGTCCTCTTAATTTCTGAATATGTTGGGCTTCAATCTGTGCCTTGGTCGGAATAGACAGAATCTGCCAAGTTTGACGGTTGTGGCGTTCAAATGCCTGTTGTTTGCGGCGTTCAAATGCCTGAACTAAGGAAATTGCCGTTCCTTCTTTTCCAGCCCGACCAGTCCGACCAATGCGGTGAACATAAGTTTCCACACTATCGGGTAAATCAAAGTTGATCACGTGGGAAAGTTGGTCAACGTCTAAACCACGCGCTGCAATATCAGTAGCTACTACCCAACGGACTTGACGGTTACGGAAACGAATTAATAGGCGTTCCCGGGCTTGTTGGGACAAATCACCATGATATTCATCCACACTATGACCGGCAGATTGTAATTGACTGGTTAATTCTGCGGCTGTGCGACGGGTGCGAACAAAGATTAAAGCTGTTTCTGGGTCTTCCATTTCCAGAATTGGTTGTAAAGCTTTAGCTTTTGTCCAATGACGGGGAATCATGTAAGCCACTTGATTGATTTTATTTGGTGCGGCTTTGGGTTGTTCAACGGTGACAGTCACCGGTGAGTTCAAAAATTTATTTACCAACATCCGAATTGATGGTGGCATTGTCGCTGAGAATAAGGCCGTTTGTCTTTCTTCAGGCGCTTGAGAAAGAATTCTTTCCACATCATCAATGAAGCCCATGCTTAACATTTCATCCGCTTCATCTAAGACAAACCATCTGACTTGATCTAATTTTAAGTTACCACGATCTAGTAAGTCTATGACCCGTCCTGGTGTACCGACAACGATTTGCGCCCCCCGTCTGAGTTGCATAATTTGGCGGTCAATTGATTGACCACCATAAATAGCCGCTGCTTTCAAGTAACTGTTACCAATAAATTGGGAAACAGCCGCATGAACTTGAATTGCTAACTCACGAGTTGGGGTTAAAACAATTGCCTGTACAGCTTTTAAGCTGGGATCTAGTTTTTCTAAAATTGGTAAAGAAAAAGCTGCGGTTTTGCCTGTTCCTGTTTGGGATTGACCAACTACATCCCGACCATTTAATAGTTGAGGAATTGCTTGGGTTTGAATATTTGTAGGTGCAGAAAAACCCATGCTTTCTAACAGTTCAGCCCGTTCTTGGGAAATGCCTAATTCTTGAAATGATAAATTCATTAATGCTCCTAGATTTGATTGTCAATTTTGAACTTGTGAGCCGATACTTATTTGTAAATTAAGTCTTATACAACAGCAGATAGCAGATAGGAAGATAATCTATCACTATTGATAACTTGACCATAGAGGTCATACTCATCGGCACTTTGAATTGCTACTTTGACGATGGTTCCTAGCCTAGCCTCTCCTTTAACATAAACTTGACCATCAACTTCGGGAGAAAATCTGCCGGAACGACCGATTAATTCTCCCCCTTCGGGATTTTCTTGCTCAATCAGGACATCAACTATTTTGCCGACTTCCTGTTGATTTTTTTGGAAAGAAATTGGTTGCTGTAATTCCATTAGGCGATTACGGCGTTCCGTCATCACTGCTGCGGGAATTTGATTGGGTAGATTGTAGGCGGGAGTTCCTTCTTCTGGTGAGAAGGTGAAGACACCAACATGATCAAATTTATGTCGTTGGGTAAACTCTAATAAATGTTGAAAATGTGCTTCTGTCTCTCCAGGAAAACCAACTATAAATGTGGTTCTTAGCACTGCTGATGGTAGGGCAATTTTCAGCCGTTCCATAATCCCATCATTAATTTGCCCTTGCCAAGGACGATTCATGGCGCGGAGAATTTCTGGATGGGAATGCTGGAGAGGCAAATCCAAATATGGTAAACAGTTGGGGGTTTCTTGGATGGCCGCAATTACATCTGGTGTGAGTCCAGTGGGATAGGCATAGTGCATCCTAATCCAAGGGATATCTACTTTGCCTAATGCCCGCAGTAATTCGGCTAATTTGGGTTTCCCGTAAATATCTAAGCCGTAATTGGTGGTGATTTGGGAAATGAGAATTATTTCTTTGACACCTTGACTTGCCAGTTGTTGGGCTTCGGCGACTATTGATTCAATAGTACGCGATCGCTGGTTTCCTCGCAAATGGGGAATAATACAAAATGCACACCGATAATCACAGCCTTCTGCCACTCGCAGGTAAGCTACTCCTTCGGTGGTTGTCCGATAACGGGGTGTGGTTTCATCGGCAATATAGGTAGGTTCGGCAGTAATTTCTTTAACTCGTTCTCCCTGTTCTACTCGCTCGATGATATCAACGATTTTGTGATAATCTCCTGTCCCCACTACTGCCACTGCTTCCGGCAATTCTTCCAATAATTGTTCTTGAAAGTGTTGCGCCATGCAGCCAGTAATGACGATTTTTTTATTGGCTTCCGCTAGTTCTACTAGGGTTTTTACTGATTCCTGTCGAGCCGCTTCGATGAAACTACAGGTATTAACAATTACGTAATCTGCTATTTCTTCGTTGCTATCTACACCATAGCCTGCATTTACTAGCAGCCCTAGCATATGTTCTGTATCAATTCGATTTTTCTCGCAGCCCAGGTGAGAAATGGCAATCGTTGGCTTTTCAACCATATTTTGAATAGATCTTCCGTTTTTCCTTGTTAATTAACATTCAAGCGTTGGCTTAGGAATATGCAAACACCAAAAGATCCCAGGAAAATGAAGCGGGTTTTACTCCTGACTCCTGACTCCTGACTTCTGCTATAGTTTCCACCCAACTACCCGCTACTAATTACCAGATTTAACCTATATAACTAGCAACTTTAACTAGTAAAAGCCAAGTTACAACCTTGATCTATCATGTTGATAGGGGTCATGTTATGATACTTCTACTAATTTGTTTCCCAGGGTAATCTTCAAGTGTCTTTGGGTAAGTCTGACACTCATTATATTTTTAACAATTCGCTTAATGGTATTTTGCGTTACCGCAGCGTGGGCGTTGTTAATTTACCCGTTGGGAAGCCGACCAAGAGGTCTGTTGTGAGAAGCCGCTACCCAACTGGGGAAATCGCATTGGCGACTACGCCTATCAAGCAGTAATGCTACTCGGACATTTGCAATTAAATGCCGGGAAGCTGCCTTGCATTTTGTGAGTGGCAAGCTCCTCTTGTCATCAGATTCTATCTTAACATATCTTATGGAAGGTTGAAAGTTAATTTATATCTTCAGGAGGAGGCAATAATTTGACCATGAAAGGGTGGGGTCAGAGGCACTTAGATGGGAAAAATTACTAATTACCCATTCTTAATCATCCATTTCCTGTTCTCTGTTCCCTAAAGCAACTTATATTATTAGTATAAAAGGCGGAAGGCTGTAATGCCTAGAGAATCTGCATTTTTTTGTGTGATTCTTCCTGTCTCGTTATTGATGCCATTTTGTTACCCCCTCGTCTGGAGAGTGGGGATAGGCAAGAACTCCAGACTGTGACAAGTAAATTAAAGACGTGGACTTACATCAGTTATTTACAACCCGAACACCAATTATTGGCGTAGTACATCTGCTCCCTCTTCCGACTTCAGCCCGTTGGGGAGGTAGTCTCAAAGCAGTGATTGACCGCGCTGAACAAGAAGCCACAGCCCTTGCCAGTGGGGGTGTAGATGGAATTATCGTTGAGAATTTTTTTGATGCCCCATTTACGAAAAATCAAGTTGACCCCGCAGTTGTCAGTGCTATGACTGTTGTTATCCAACGCATCCAGAATTTGGTGACTGTGCCTATAGGGTTAAATGTGTTACGCAATGATGGTAGAAGTGCGATCGCTATTGCTAGTTGCGTTAATGCCCAATTTGTCAGAATTAATGTTCTTACGGGTGTGATGGCAACGGACCAAGGTTTAATTGAAGGGGAAGCTCATCAATTATTACGATATCGTCGGGAATTAGGATCTGATGTGAAAATTTTTGCTGATGTTTTGGTAAAACACGCCCGTCCTTTGAGTTCTCCTAATCTGACGGTTGCTGTTAAAGATACCATTGAAAGAGGTTTGGCTGATGCAGTAATTTTATCCGGTTGGGCTACTGGTAGTCCTCCTGACCAAGAGGATTTGGAACTAGCTAGTGCTGCGGCGGCTGGTACTCCCGTTTTTATTGGTAGTGGTGCAAGTTGGGAAAATGTGGGTACTTTGTTACAAGCCGCAGATGGGGTGATTGTTTCTAGTTCTCTCAAACGTCATGGTCAAATTCAGCAACCAATAGATCCAATTCGCGTCAGCCAATTTGTCGAAGCTGCCCGCAGACCTCTATTGTCTAAACTATGATTCTTTTGATTTTCTTGATTTAGATGATTAGGAGGATCTTTAGATTCTATTCCCCAATTACCAATTACCAATTACCCATTACCAATATTATGATTCGTCGTCGTTCTACTCCTTGGATTCATAAATGGTCGCGTCCGGCGATCGCAACTATTGCTGGTTTTGGTATCCTAAATACAGGTTATCTCACCTATGAAAAGCTGACCGGCAGCACTCCGGTTTGTACTACCCCAGAAAATGTTAAAGGTTGCGTGGATGTCCTTTCTAGTCCCTGGGCTACGGTTTTCGGTCAACCATTACCTGTATTTGGTTTATTGGCATACATGGGGATATTGATATTGGCTTTAGCTCCCTTAGCATTGAACGCAGGGGAAAATCACAAAAGTCAGAAACAACTGGAAAATTTAACGTGGTGGTTGCTGTTTGTGGGAGCGATCGCTATGTCAGTTTTCAGTGGATACTTAATGTATGTCCTGGCATTTCAACTCCAAGCTGTTTGTCTGTACTGTATTGCCTCTGCCTTGTTTGCATTAACTATGTTAGTGTTAACCGTCATGGGTAGAGATTGGGAAGACATTGGACAACTTTTATTTACGGCTGTGATTGTGGCAATGGTAACGCTAATTGGGACTTTAGGTGTTTATTCTCAAGTAAATCCATCAGGTAACATTACTGAATCAACTGATGGAAAACCCACAGCAATTACCTTCACACCTAAAGAACAACCAAATCCTGACTTTGGCTGGGAAATTACCACTAAATCTGGTGCAGCCGAAATAGCTTTAGCCCAACATCTTGTTAAAGTAGGTGCGAAGGAATATGTAGCCTATTGGTGTCCCCATTGTCACGAACAAAAGCTACTTTTTGGTAAAGAGGCTTATCAAATCATTAATGATAATTCTAAGGTAGAGTGCGCTGGCGATAGTCCCAATGTTAAACCAGAATTATGTAAAGCTGCAAAAATTGAAGGTTTCCCCACTTGGATTATTAATGGTAAAAGCTATAGTGGAGTCCAAACTCTAGAGGAATTAGGAAAGATCACAGGTTACACAGGTCCGAAAAACTTTAAATATTTCCGCTAATGCAACTATTTGGCATTGAACAGTGGTAATTATTCATAGGAAATAGGTAACAAGAAACATTTTTTGTTTTGTTGGTTGATGGCTTCACCGCACTATGGCTAACGCCACGCTCCGCGAACGTGCCTCAACCCAACCTACAAATCCAGACTTTTTTCAATTTGGACAAGGTATTGATATTACCCGGATTTCTCACCACTATGTTCAAAAATGGCTTATAAGCCTGCCAGATAAGCGTTCCAGAGAAGAGCAGAAAAAACAGTCTGTCATTTTACACAATCAGCCGAAAGTCCGGTGGGGGTTGAGGTTAAGCAGTTTCAGCCAGGACTTGTGAGAAATCCGGGATTAGAATATCAATCATCACTGAAATATAGAGGGTGTTTGAAAAGTTTTGAGGAGTCAAAATTTATGCCAATCGCCTGAGCATGATACGGATCATAGCTAGATAGATAAAAGTCTCTGATGTTTCAGGTAGTAACTCGTAGTCTCTGACTAATCGACGACAACCCATCAGCCAGCCAAAAGTACGTTCCACAACCCATCGCTTTTTGAGGACCACGAAACTTTTAGTTTGCTGGGGTCGTAGCACTACCTGAACAATCCAACGGCAAACGTCCATCACCCACATCATAAACGATGGGTGTGAAAAGTTAGGAAGATTTGGTAGAATATCGTGTCTGTGTGCATTATTTCTGAGTTCGATATTTCTTAATTACTTGCTTATTTCAGATTTTAACCATGTTTCCAAATCATTAACATCTGTAAAATCTAACAATGCTTCTCCTAGCGTTTCCAGTTGTTCTATATTCAGACTTTTGATATCTTCGATGTCAATATCTTTTAACTTTCCAAATCTTTTCGATAACTGACGTATCAATAAGATTATCTCACCATTTAGCCTGCCTTCTTCTCTCCCTTCCTGTCTTCCTTCCTGTCT